>JBOGOY010000117.1:0-8516 GCA_050748185.1 Pyrinomonadaceae bacterium | reverse complement strand
ACGCAGAGTTGTCCGGCAATTCGATCTCCACATCCTGAAAATAGCCGCCGCGCCGGTTGACCCAGATGAAGCCGCCGCGCTGGTCCAGCCCGTCGCCGCCGGCGCGGTACTTGCGGCACGGCGCGCCGCCGCGCCTCTCGTCGCCGACGTAAGTGACGGTCGCCTCGCCGCGGTAACGAAAGACTGGTCCCTGCTCTTGAAACGTCGGGTCGGCGAGGCCGACGGTGAAACCGCGGCGCGGATCGACGAGGTGACGGAAGGCGAAGTTGAGGCTCGCCAGATCGAAGTTATAGACATGAAACGGCAGTCGCCCGATCCGCGTCTTCTCGGTGGGCTTACCTGTCGAAGGGATCGAGACGGAAACCGACTGTTCGGCCGGCAGGTAGTCGAGCGTTGCAAAGAGTTTGCGCTCATCATTCGCGAAGACCTGCCACGACTCTAATCGCCGGGCGGAGAACGTTTGCCAGTCCATCTCGGCGATGACGAGGGCGGCGCGTCCGGGGCGCGGCGGGTGAAACTTGAACGACTCGATCCGGTCGCGCGCGGCGACGTAGAGCGAGACGTGCTCAGGTTGCGAGCCGTCGATGTTCGTCTTGACGTAGTGGTGAACGGTTCCGACCGAAATCTTTTCAGGGCGATAGCGGAAATATTCCGGCGTGTGTTGGGCGGAAGCGAGGACGGCACAGGCGAGGCCGAAGGCGAGCGCGGCAAAAAGTCTGAAAATCAAAACGGGTACTCCTGACATTTCGGAGCATGAACTCTGACGGAGCGAGATACGGCGCGCTCCCGCGCATTGTTTGTGGTTTTTGTCAGGGACGACAGCGGAAGGGCCGGCATAAACGTGGCTGTGACCGTGAAAAAAGTTCACACGAAAGCCTCGCTACAAATGATTTGGGGAATATCATCGCTGGCAGATGGCGCGCGACGGTCAGAGAGGGTGCTCATGTGATGAGTGTGGTAGAGGTTGGCCAGACTCTTGAGCAAATGCTTTCCCGTGACGCTGTTGCGGCGCAGCAAGTTGAGTTCGCGCGCGAGAGCCGTGGTGATCTGGCCGCGAAACGCCGATTCGAGAATGTTGATTTGTCCCTTCCCGTCTTCATCGTCAGTCGTGGCGAAGAGCAGGCGCAGTTCACGCAAGACATATTTCTGCCCGTGTGTTAGTGAAAGCGTGTTCTCGCGTTCGGCTTGGCGATGCTTGGCTTCTTCGGCGAAGTGGCGGGCGAGGCGCGTGACGAGCTTATTGTACCCTTCCGGTAACTTCTCGCCGGGCAACTCCGGCGCGCACTTGAGCCAGCCGAGGACACGCGGCACTTCGCGCGTGATGATGTCGCCCCGCTCATCCACAAGGTAAAGCTGTTGGTAACGTCCCGCTTGGCAGAAAACAAATGCGCCTTGCTGCGACGAGGTAGTTCGCGCAGCCCGGATGCCGTCGCGCAAATTGGCAACGCGCTCATATTCCGCCGGATTCTCGCGCCGCAACGTGCGTAAGATTTCTTCCGCTTCGTTCAAGTCCAGATATTCATCTTCGTCCTCAAACAAATTCAACTGCCCTCCCTGCTTCTCGTAGATCGCGTACATCGCTTCTTCGTTAATAGCTTCCGTGCGGTCGAGAATGGCTGCATCTTCGCCGATGGTGTCGTGGATTTCTTGAATGCGGTGCTGGAGTCGTTCACGTAAGCCGAGATTTTTCTCTAGCCCCAGTTCAGGCAAGAAGTTGAAGCCGTACACTGTTTCATGTTCAGTGCCAATGCGGTCAATGCGTCCGAAGCGTTGAATCAGGCGCACGGGGTTCCAGTGCAAATCATAGTTGATGATGACATTGCAGTCTTGTAGGTTTAAGCCTTCGGAGAGAACGTCGGTGGTGATGACGGTGTTGAGTTCTGACTCTCCGGCGGGGCGCACGTATTCGGGATTAGCGTGTGGCGCGAAACGACCGGCGACGCGCGACTTGCGTTTGCCGCTGCTGTAAACCACATCAATGTCGTCGCGCTCGTGGTGCGGGTTGAGATTGTCGTAAAGGTAGCGCGCAGTGTCGGCGTATTGCGTGAAGATGAGCTTCTTGACGCCGGCAAGCGGTGGAGCGGACAGATGCGCTGTGAGCGTCTGGAGCTTTGTATCTTGCGCCGGCGTGATGGGTTCGACAAGCGTTAGAATGGTACGCAAGATTTCCGCGTCATGCGCGATGTGCGCGGCGAGTTTGTCAGCGTAGAAATCTTCCGCCTTGTACCTGCCTGATACCGCTTCGAGCGCGCGCACGATGTCGCCCTCCTCAGCGTCGTTCGGCTCGTAGAGAATCGCCTGCGCGTCTTCACCGGCAGGAACGATGCCTTCCTTTAACGCCGCCGCAAATAGTTCGTGCGCGCGAAGCAGGCGGCGCACGGTTTCCGTGAACGCAAAGACGCTCGACTCGAAACGCTTAAACAGCAACACGCGAATCAGCCCGCGCAGGTTCGCACCCGCGCGGTGCAAGCTGGCGTAAGGTTCCTGTTTACCTTTGTCGGTTTTGAGGTAGTGCCAGAGACCGTAACGCGCGTAGGTCAATTCAGCCGCCACACGCTTGACGGTCGGCTTCGTCGCTCTCTGTCTGCCGGTCGGCTTGTCGGCTTTGCCGAGATAATCACGCAGACGCCCGTAGATGCCGCTGTAGGTGTCTTCAATGCTGTACTCGATGGTTTCAAGTTCGCGCTTTGGGAAGAACTGGTGACGCCCGCCGACGATGACGTAGGCGCTACGTCGGCCGGTGAGGTAATCAGGGAAGCACGACGGGTCGAGTTGCTGGTGCGTCGCCGCATCGTAGCCATACCAGCGAAGAATATGGTTTCGCGTGCGGCGAATGAGGATGTTTGAAAGCAGCGCGGGCAGGTTGCGGTCCCCGCGCTCGATCAGGCGGAAATAGTTTTTCAGGTGCGGCGGGTCAACCGGTAAATCAGTCGTCTCGACTTGGTGAAATAGTTTGATTTGATGATAAACGTCCCATGCGGATTTGTTACGCGGCGTCGCGGTCAGCAGACAACAGTGGCGTCCCGTCGAAAGAAAGGTCTGGACGATTTTGTAACGTTGGGTGTCGGAGTGGCGCAGGTTGTGACTTTCATCAATCAGCACGAAATCGCGGTCGGGGAATTTGTTGAGCAGCGCATTGAAGCTTGCCACCTCATCGCCTCCTCCTCCTGTCCCCGTCTCGCCGTTGCCGTCGGCCTTGTTTGTGCCGAGCGAACCTGCGCGTAAATAGCCCATTGAAAGCACGCGAGCGTTCAAAGCATAAACTTCATTGTAGCGTTCCCACATCTCGACGAGCGGGGCGGGGCAGATGACGAGCGGGCGGGCGTGCTGCGTGCGCTCGAAGTGCTTCACAATCGCCGCGCCGATGAAGGATTTACCCAGACCCACTACGTCGGCGACGAACGCGCCGCCATAATCTCGGATGATCTGCACGGCTTGGCGCACGGCGACCTTTTGAAAGTCGGCGAGGCGCGTCGTGATCTCGTCGTCCCACAAAACTTCTGTGTCCGCGTCGCCTTCGAGCCGGTCGCGAACGAGGGCGTAGAGCGTTTTCATGTAAACGTCGTAAGGGCGCAACGGAATCGCCGCCCACGAAGACTTCATCTCCACGAGCAGCGCTTCGTCAAATTCTTCCGACTCGTTCCACAGTTCTTCAAACCAATTTGCCAGCGCGGCGTGATTTCCATCGCCGTGGACGATGACGTTGAGTTCCGTGTTATGACTCAAGCCAGAGAGCGTGAAGTTAGACGAACCCGTAATGGCGACTCCTTTTTCGTAACGCCCGTCCTGACGGTAATCGAAGATGTACGCCTTGGCGTGCAGCCGCCCCTTCGTATAGACACGCACCTTCAAGCGCTTCTCTGCAATCATCCGCGCCAAGACGCCGACGAGCTTTTCAGCTTCATCCGTCTGCTCCATCAATTCGATGCCCAGACGCGCGTCTTCCGCCGCGCCGGCGATCATGCGGCGCTGTTCGGCGCGCTTCGGGTAACTTTGGGTTTCGATTGTTTCATTCACCAAATCCAAGCGACGGTAGCCTTCGGCGATCTGCTCCAACGTTTCGCGATTCGTCGTATTGCCGATGAGCAGGCGCAGTTCTTTCACGCCGTCGAGTTGGTCCGCAATGGATTCGAGACCGGAGAGGAAGAAGTAGCCGATGGCGAAGCGCGCCGTCTCGCACGAAGGCAGAATACGATTGATGTGGTCAACAAGGCGCTCGGTGCGATTGTCTATGATGTCGTTAGTGGGCATCGGTCCAAGCAAGAAAACCTTACGGTTTGAGCAGGCGCACGAAACCTTCTTGTTCGAAATGATGGTCGGTCGTCAGCGCATCCGTGATGCCGCGCTCGCGCATGATGACGAAGCTCACGGCATCGCAGAGCGAGTAAGTTTTATCAAGTCGTGCTTGCAGCAAATCTAAGGTTTGCCGGTGTATGACTTCATCAACCCAAACGACCTCGATTGCTGGATTATCAAGTAGGTCGCGCATGAAGACTAAAGCCCCCTCACGGGACAACCGGCGGGCATTAGCCAGCGCGACGAATTCGGATAAGACGTAGCTGCTCGTCAACCACCGCGGCCGTGCGCGATAGCGAATAACCGCATCGTGATGACGAAGATCATCAGCATGATGAAGGCAAAACAGCCCTGAAGTGTCAAGAAGCAAATGCTACTCCTCGTCGCCGTCGAGACCTCTGCCGTATTCGCGCGCCAGATCGGCATCAATACGGTCGTTATCGGCGAAGTGCGGATCGCCGCTAGCGCTTGCTCCGAAATGACGCTCGAAGCGCGCCCGCGCGGCTTGCGCGGCGTCGTCACTTAGGTTGCGCTGCGACCCTAACTTACTTTGACTTACCTGCCGCGCGACCAGTTCCTCCGGCGTTTGCCCTAACTCTCGCGCCGCCTTGATGAGAGGTTGATAAACTTCGTCGGGCAGTGTGATGGTTAGTTTGTGTTCCATGCTGTAAAGCTCCTCAATACTTGAAACCTTCAGTGACGATTCTATGCGATAACGTCCCGCGGCTGCCAGACGGTGAGCGTCGGGATGTGCGCGAAGTCGCTATCCTGCGTGACGAGGTTTGAAAGCGGTATGCGATGATTTGCTATCGTGTGCAAATGCACGGAATCATTTGTCATCAAGCCATAGGCTTGCCGCTCATACACGCTCTCAATAATTGTTCGGCGCGAGATATTCAGAACCTTGACGCCGAAGGCGAGAACGTCCGAAATATTTTGTTGACAATCAAGCGAAGCGCGGCGGCGCATTAACGCCGAGCAAGCGATTGATTTGTTTTTGAAGTGCAGGTCAAAGATGATCGTGTCCACGAAAACGCTTGCGCCGGAGGGAAGCGCGTGGAGGTCTTCGACAGGCATACGCCCTCACGCCTCGATCTCTTCAAAATCGGGAACGTCTCGCCAAATGCCCTGCGTGCGCTCAACCGCCTCAAGTCGCTTGCTTACGCGGTCTTTCGGTTTGAGGCTGTCAGCTTTCGCGAGCCGTTCTCGCACAAGAGTTTCAACAGCTTCATAAACCGCTTCTGACTCCTTTGCTGTCAACCTAATCACTTTAAATAAAGCATCATCAACTTCGCGCCGGTCAGCTTGCTTTATCTCATCAGCGACACGCGGGCAAATAGGTCTTTTACGCATCGCGTTATAAGCACTCTTAGCTTCTTTTGATTTGAACAGTTCAGGATTAGGAATCATTAGTGCTTCGACGACTTCGACATTAATGTCTGCGATTGCCTGTGCTCCGGTTAGTTGACTGCAAGTCAAATCCATATAGAGGCGTGTCCAAGTGCTATTAAGCGAAGCAGCTAAAGCAGGGACTTCTATACCTTCGAGCGGTGTGACGCCATATAGTTTTTTATCCTCGATAATGCCGGCTTCATTCTCGACAACAACCATCCTTTCGCCAACTTTAGCTGGGAAAATGAGCGGTGCCGGCTTCCAGTTGTTGCCGATTGAGTACCATAAACGCCGCGACTGACAGCTAGGGCGTAAGTGGAAGCCTTGTTCTTCTCCCCACTCGATGTATTTCAGAGCGCGAGTACCACGCAGTTCAGATTTCGGTTTATAGCATTTGAAAAAGCGATAGCGCAGTTGCTCCATTGGATCGGCAATGCTGCGAACTTCTTTCAGCGAAAAGAGGATTCGATTGCCGAGATATTGCTTTTCAATTCGCCAATTTACTTGTTTCTCATCATCCAGATAGAAAAATTCATTTGCGCCCGATTTAAGTCCGAATCTGACAGAAGCAACATCACTAAAACGGCTTAAATAATTCCGCCCCTTTTCGATAACCGTCCAGTAAATCTCTGGCGCGCGGAGATATTTGCCGCCCCATTTATTGCCATTGTATTGAGGCGCTTTGACGAGCGGTGCGCCCGCCTTACCGCGTTTCGTTGTACCCCTCGTCGGCACAACTTCGTCCGTATCACTAGGCGCTTCCATGCCATCCGTAAGCAACTGTCTTTGACTGATCGGAAAGACGCGAAACTCCGGCGTCTGCTTGCGCTCAGCCGCTTCCTCAATCTCTTCAAACAGCACCGGCGACAACGCATTCTCAAAGCCGGTCTTGAACATCACAAAGCGCGCCGTCTGTTCCAGACACGGGTTCGTCGCATCATCGGCGTGCATCTTCGCGGTTGGAGGCGACAGCAGCGTGATCACGGTGTTCACGTCAGCCGACTCAAACGAACGCTTAGCGGCGTTATCAATCACCAGCTTGACGTGACAACGACGCAAAAGAAACTCCTGCAAGTCAGCCCCATAGCCGACATCAAGCCACGAGTTTGACGTGATGAAGCAGAACGCGCCCTTCAAGTTCAGCAGCGGCAGCGAGAGAAAGTAGAAGTAGATGTA
This sequence comes from Pyrinomonadaceae bacterium, assembly GCA_050748185.1. Classification (GTDB taxonomy): domain Bacteria; phylum Acidobacteriota; class Blastocatellia; order Pyrinomonadales; family Pyrinomonadaceae; genus JACCRA01. Next base: position 1,652 of record JBOGOY010000117.1, on the reverse strand, counting down.
GAGGTCGCTCTTGGCGTCGAGCTTGTGGCGCGCCGTTCCGGTTTTCTGGTTAAAGCCGAAGAACTGTGGAAACGCCTCATAGACGGCGCGCTGCAACTTCAGCTTGTAAGCCTTCTTGTTTTCCGTCGTCACTTTTTCGCGCGGCAGGTGCGGGTCGGCGATTGATTCCTGCCGCACATACGGCGGATTGCCGATCACGAGGTCAAAGCCACCGCGCTCGTCCGCGAAGACCTCGACGAACGCGATGTCCCACACGAACGGCACATCTTTCGCGGTCTTCAGACTCTGCCGCGCCGTTTGCACCCGCTCAAGGTTCGCCCGCGCTGCTTCGAGTTGCTTGAGGTTTTCCAGTTCCTTCAAGCTCATCTGTCTGGCTTGCCTCTTCACATCGCCGGTCAATAACTCGATCTGTTCGGCGGCCGGCTGCTCAATCGCTTTCTCCAGACGGTGTATCTCGCTTTCGAGGTGAGCCCGATGATCGTCAATTAAGTCTCGAAACAGATTCAGTTCTTCCTGTTCGAGTTCGCGCATTGAATTGAATTTGCGCGTCGGATCATTATGATAAAACTTCAACTTCTCGTTCTTGAGTTTGGTAACGCGCGCTTTCAACGCAGGCGACACTTGGCCGCGCAAATTTCGCGGATTGGCGAGGGACAGACCGCCGATCTCCTGCACCAGACTGTCGCCGGTGCGAATCTTAAAACTGAAGTGCGGCAAGAGCGGCTCGTTACGATTCCACAATTCTTCCTGCGTGAACTCCGCGTCAATGATGAGCGCGAGCCACATCCGCAACTCCGCGACGTGCGCCGCCCAATCCATCACGTCCACGCCGTAGAGACTCTGTCCGATGATGCGCTTCTTGCGCTCATACGCCGACTCGCGCGCGCCCGTTTGTCCCGCCACGCGGCACTGCAAATCGTCGAGTACGTGCAACATGCCGACAAGAAAACTGCCCGACCCACACGCCGGATCAAGCGCCGTCACCTCGCGCAAACGTTCTGCCAGTGCATCCCACAAACCGGCCTCCGCTGCGGCCGTATCAGCCATCTGCTTCTCGTGTGGCTCAAGCGCAAAGACAAGCTCGGACAGAAGGTTTTTGTGTTTGTCGCCCACATGGTTCGTTAAATGATCGACGAGCGCGAGACGGCACATTAAATCAATTTCGGTGCGCGGCGTGTAGAAGATACCGGCGTCGCCGCGCTCGTCCGCTTCGGTCGAAACGTTGACGAGGCTCTCGTAAACCTTGCCGATCATCTCCGGGTCAACCGCCACCTCTTGATCGAGCGGACTGTCTTCAGCGATGGTGAAATTGTAGCGTTCGAGGAAAGTAAAGATTTGCTCGAAGCGCGCGTCCGTGATGTTGAAACGATGTGAAGTGTGGTCGAGTTGGTTCTCGCTAAAAAGGCCGCCGTTTAGGTAAGGCGCGCGCCACAAGGCTTCACGTAATTCTTCAGGGAGGTATTTGCGCTGCGCCGAATTGAACAGAGCTTTCTTGTTGTTGAAGGCTTCAAAGAATAAAACTTGCAGCCAACGCTCGTAGAACGAATTTTTCGCCTCTTCGCTCTTGCGGTAGCTCTGCCAGAAGGTATGCAGAAAATTCGTGTCATCGCCAAGCCAACGTTTGCGTTGGATGAAGTAGACAAACATGCAAC
>JBOGOY010000116.1:0-8588 GCA_050748185.1 Pyrinomonadaceae bacterium | reverse complement strand
CGTATTGCCCGCACGCCCGGCCAGCGCCGACGGCGCGGCCACGCCCGCCGCCGCCGCGCCCACCCGCAACGCCACCTGATCGTGCCGCAGTCCTGTCTGCACGAGTCGCTGGTAGAGGTGCGAACGATGTGCCTCCCACACTTTCTCGCCGCGCACCAGTCGCCGCAGGATCGTGAACGTGCCGTCGGAGAGGAAGAACCAGAGGCAGAGCAGGGTGACGAAGACGGCTCCGCCCCTCGCCTGCTGGGGAAGCGTGAGCGGCAACGCCGCCAGCGTGAAGCCGAGCGCCCCCGATCCGACGTCGCCCATGAACACTCTGGCCGGGTGCCAGTTATGGAACAGGAACCCGGCGCACGCCCCCGCGACGGCCAGCCCCGTGCCGGCCAACTGGCCGCTCTGGTCCAGCAGCGCGAGCGCGAGCCCCGCGACGACGCCTTGCAGCCCGGCATAGCCGTCGATCCCGTCGAGGAAGTTGTAGAGGTTCGTCACCGCCACGATCCAGAAGATGGCGGCCGGGGCGGCGAGCGCTCCGAGCGGCAAATTCAAGGGTTCGGGCAGGGACAGCCGCGGCAAGCCGCCGACGGAAAAGACGACGCCGCCGGCCGCGACGCACTGGAGCGCGAGACGCAGCCACGCGGGCAGGCCGCCCTTCAAGCGATCGTCCACCAAGCCGACGAGCGCAACGAGCCCCGCCCCCAAGAACAGCGCGATACCGGGCAGCGGCATTCCGAGCCACCGCGCAGCGAGCGCGCCGGCGGCGCACCCGGCGAGAATGCCGAGCCCGCCCCCCCGCGGCGTAGGCACGTGATGCGACGATCTGGCGTTGGGAACGTCCAGCGTACCCGCCCTCCGCAGCAGCGAGACGAGTGCCCCCGTCACCGCCCACGCGGCAACACACGACACCGCAAGAACGATTAAGTTCACGACAAACCTTCTTGTTGACTGACGAGTTGGACCGGCGACAAGTGACGGAAGGTGGAACAGAACTCGGGTTCATCCCGCCACCCGCCACTTTGAGGAAAAGGCGAATAAAGCCGATCCCGAAGAACCGGCTGATTGGTAGAAAACTCAGGACTGGTAATCTTTACGCAAGTGTACGACGGACTTTCTTTGCCGCCGGGCCGCCGACCGCTCAGGGACGTTTCGCCGTGCCCGCACGGCGCGACTTGGTGGCCTGCCGCCTGACGGGCCGCCGCTTGGCGGGCCGCCGCTTCGGAGGCGTGGCAACGGGCGTCACCGCTGTCGCCGCCGGGGCCGCGGCATCCGGCCCGCCTTCAGTGGTGTTGGGATCGTCGTCCGTCGCCGTCGCATAAACCGTGGTCGCGGCCGCCGCCGCCGCCAATTGATTCTTATCTATGAGCACGACCAGCAACGGCCGGAGCGCCTCGTTGACGATGGGCGTGTAGCGGATCGGCTCGGCCGTCAGCATCAACCCGCCGAATTCCGCGCCGGGCGGCAGAACCGTGTAGCGGAACGCGCTGTCAGAGTGGCCGCGGGTCCGCGAAGTGGGCGTGAGGGGCAGATCCCCGATGTAATACTTGGTCTGATAGTTTGGGACGTAAACCCACAGGGCGTAGCGCGGCACCCCGAAGCGCGCGGGCACCGGCATATTTTTCGCCCGCATCCGCACCAGCAACGTCTGCCCGATGAGGGCCACCTCGGCCGTGGCGACCGCTCTCGCGTCCAGCTTGGTCCGTGTGAACTTCAACTGTCTGGTGTTACCGGCGGCCGCTTCGCCGGCCACCGCGGCGAAAGGATCGACGCTTGGCGGCAACGGCAACGTTGACGGGAGCGGAGTTCTCGCACGACCCACGCCCGAACGCGCCACCGTCCGCGGCGGCTGCGCTTGGCTCCGATCAAAGGCGATGAGCGGAAAGCCGGCGAGTAACGCGAAGGTGAAAATGGGGAGCCAGCTTCGTTTGACGCTCAATTTGGACATTAGTTATCTCCTGTCAACCGCGGACTGATCGTGGTCTGAAGTCACGCCACCAGCTCGGCCGCGTGATCCAGCACCCGGCGCGGATTCCAACTGAAGGATTGTCGCGCGCGGGCGTCACAAAAAGTTAGCGTCGATGTCATTTTCGTCAGGCTTCTGGTGGTCAGCGGGGCGCGCCCGCGGCTGAGACTTTCCCACGCCTCGCCGGCGCGCGCGCCCGAGCGTGCCAGCCATAACGGTAGCCGCCGCGGGGTTTTCTTCCCTAACGCGGCCGACAAAGACTGTTCGAGTTCGGCGAAGCTCGGGTGGTCCCCGTCCGTCAGGTGAAACACACCGCCCACTTTGGCGACTTCCGGCAGCGCGCGGCACACGTCGCTCGCCAGCACCATGCTGCGCCGCGCCGCGCCATCGCCGACGCCAAAATATCTATAACTCTTCAGCGCCCGCACCATCGCGCCCAAATTCCCCGGCGCGCCCCGACCCGCGACCAGCGGCAACCTGACAACGCCCGTCCGCACCCCGCGCTTGGTCCCCCACTCGCGCAAGGCGTCTTCGGCGGCACACTTGCTCGCGCCGTAAGGATCGGCGGCGCGGCGCGGCGTCGCCTCGTCTAACATGGTTCCCGACTCCGCGCCGTAAACCGCCACCGTGCTGACGAAGACGATCGCTTCGGGCAGCCGCCCCGAGCGCTCAAGAGCCTTGAGCAGGCGGCGCGTGCCTTCAAGGTTGATCTGAAAAAAGAGTTCCCGCTCCGTTCGGCCGCGCGGGACCACGTGGGCCAGCCCGGCCAGATGATAGACGGTGCGGAACTCGGCCCCGCCGAGATCGAGACTGGGGCGCGCGAGATCAGCCACGATCTGCTTGGTCCCCTCGACGGGCCTGCGGCCGAGGACCGTCACCTCTTCTCCCGCCGCCCGCAGGTGGTCCACCAAGAGCCCGCCGAGGAACCCCGAGCCGCCTGTGACTAAAGACATTTCGCCGGCCATACTTACCGTCCCGCGGCTTCCAGTAGCGCCTGCCGCATCCGTGTGGCCAGCAGGTCGCGGTCGAACAGTTCGTGCGCGACGCGGCGGGCGTTGGCCCCCAAATCCTCGCGCAGCCTTTTTTCTCCGGCCACACGCAGCACGGCGTCGGCCATCGCCTGCGGATTGTTCGGTGGCACGGTGATGCCGCACCGCTCGCGCGTCAACAGGTCTTTAATCCACCCTTGCGTGGCCTGCACGACCGGCACGCCCGAGGCAAAGGCGTCGAACAGTTTATTTGGCGAGGCGGTCGCCAGAAACGGCACGTCCTTCACCACGAAGAGCGAGCAGCAGGCCGTTTGCAGCCAACTGGCGACATCCTCTTTCGACATCAGCCCCAGAAAATGCACGTGCGACAAATTCATCTCGCGCCCGCGTTGTTCCAGCATCGCGCGCTCTTTGCCGTCGCCGATGAGCACGATCTCGAGATCGCGCGCGCCCGACTGCTCGATGACCCGCGCCACTTCGAGAATCTGCCCGCAGTCGTCGATCAAGCCCAGCGTGCCGGTGTACAAAATCAACTGCTTGCCAGCCGCCCACTCCGGCGCGCGGTGCGAACCGTTGGCACGCTCGGCCAACTCGTTGTCGGAGGCGTTCGGGATCACCACCAGCTTATCGAGGCCGTAACGCCCCCTGATCCAGTCGGCCATCCCGTCGGACAAAACCACGACCGTCGTCGCCGCGTGGTAGCACAACTGCTCGAACCAGCGCGTCAGGCGGATCATCAGCCGGTTGCGGAGCAGTCCGAGTTGGATCGAGCCCTCCGGCCAGAGATCCCGCACCTCGAACACCAGTGGCCGCCCCCGCAGGTAACGCGCGACCAACCCGGGGAGCCCGACCGTAATCGGCCCGGAAGAAGCCACCACCACGTCGGCCGGTAGCCTCAGCGCGTACCAAGAAGCCAGCAGCGCGTAGGCGACGAACGTCCAGACCCGGTACGCGACGCCGTGCTTGTTCGACAGGTGGAGGTTGATCACGCGCACGTCGATACCCTCGATCCTGAGACGCGCGACAAGGCCGTCGGCCTTCAGGTCCGACTTGTCGTACACGCTCGTCACGACCGTCACCGAGTCGCCGGCCTTCACCCAGCGGCGGGTGAACTCGTAGGCGCGCGTGCTCCAAGCCCCTTTCGGAGTCGTGAAGTATTGATAGAAATAAAGAACTCTCATGCGGGTGATTGACTGTGGCTTAATTGTGGACCAGCTTCAGCAGCCGCTTCCAATACACGCCCAGCACGTTCAGCGAATAAATCGTCCCGCCCATCCGCCAGCGCCGGGACAAGCGCTGCGAAAACTCGAACAGACTCTTTGCCGCCAGTGCCGGCATCCGCGCGCGCGCCGCCAAGTCCGTGTCAACGCGCGCATACTCCAAGCGATCCAGTTCCGCCTTGAGCAGCGACTGGCACAGAGCCGTCTCGGCCGGCGTCAGCGTCCGCCGCCAGCGCCCGACCGCGTCGGCGGCAATACCCTCGCCTGTCACCTCGCCGCGCTCCGCCGAATTTCGCGCCGCGACCTGCAACATCCCCGGCTCGAATTCCAGCCCTAAAAATTCGCAGACCGCGCGGACGTGCTGCTCGGGCGCGGCGACCAAGTCTTCGTAACGCAACGAGAAGACGCGCCCCGCATGTCTGCGTTGTGCTCCGTGGCCGGCGCGCACCGCCGACTTCCAAGACAGCGAGTCCCACAGCGGATCGTAGGCCTTCTCCAGATGCTTGAACGAACGCTGCTCGGGCGCGAATCGATCACTGGCCCAGACAGAAGCGCGGCGCGTCTTCTTCGACGCCAGCACGTCGCGCGGGTCGCGGACGATTTCGACGAAGAGAGCGCCGGGCACGCTGTCGATGATCTGATCGATCTGGAGGACGTGCGTCGGCGTCTTCTCCAGCCACCGTCCTTTGCCGGCGAGGCGGGCAAGGTGATCCGAGGCAAGACGGAAGATCGCGGTGTAGTCGCGCTGCCGCTGCGCTTGGGCGAACAGTTCCGCGAACTGTCCGTCGTCAAGCGTCGCACGGCCGTTTGTGTCGCCCTGCGCTGCTGCCGGATCCATCCTGAAACCGCGCTCGACGATCCCGAGGACGAAGGCGACGTAGCGGCGCAGCGTCTCGTCGTTTGCGAGGTCCGGGTAAGCGTGGCGAATCATCGGCAGGCACTCAAAGAATTTCGTCTCACCGCCCCCGGCGAAAACGGTCGAGTGCCGCCCCAGAATCTTGAGCAGCAGGGTGGTCCCCGAATGCATGTAGCCCACCACGAAAATGGGATGTCCTAGTTCCGTCCGGCGTGGCGCGATCATTAGTGTTGGCTCTCCTCTGACGGTTGTGTTCGCCTAAAAGTGACAAGCGACAAGTGATGAGACAGAACAAGCTGTAGCTTTTTCCCCATCACCGGTTACTGCCGACCTGCCACTTCCGAGTAAATTGCTACGCTGACAAGAAACCGAGATTGGCCGTCGGGAAGCGATCCAAATACGGAAACACTGTGGAGAGCGCGGCTCCGGGCAGGCCGTACCAAGTGGCGAGCGTAGCGGCGTACTGATCCACTGAGGTCGTCGGTATCCATCGTCCCCGGCTATCCGTATCGTCCGGGCCGCTGAGCGCCAGCGTCGGGAAGACTGTTTCATTTGGGCCGGCTGTCCCGTAGAAATCGCCGCCGCGCACTGCGCCGCCCATGATGAATTGGTGATTTCCCCAGCCGTGATCTGTCCCTGCGCCGATGCCGCCACCGGCGGGCTGGAGCGTGCGACCGAAATCGGAGAGCGTAAAAGTCGTGACCTGAGCGGAGGCTCCCAGTTCAACGGTCGCCTCATAAAATGCCTTCATCGCCCCGCTGATTTGTGCCAAGAGATTCGCATGCGTTTGCCGCTGATAGTTATGTGTATCAAAGCCTCCGAGCGAGCAGAAAAAGATTTGCCGCCTGACGCCGAGCGTCTCGCGCAGCGAGATCAGTTTCGCCACCTGCTGCAACTGATTGCCAAGCGAGGTCTGCGGAAATCTTGTCGCCAAGCTGGGGTCCGCATTGATCATCTGGCTGACCTGAATCGCACTATTCATCATGCGATTGGTGCTCTGCGCGAGTTGAGAGCCGGTGTTGACCTGCAAGATGTGCTTGAGAGCCGCCGCGCGCGCGGCCACGACGGGTGGGGAACCAGCCATGTTAAGCGTAAGTATTTCATCCAACGCGACGGGCGCAGGCGCAATGGCGAGCGGCCGCGTGTCCGTTCCGACCGTGAAGAGACTGTCGCCCGCCGTCGAGATTGCCATCGGCAACGTCGCGGAAGCCTTGTCCGCCAACACGTGATCGGCGGTTCGCCCGCCCCACCCGCTTCGTGAGGGGTGCGTCGAAACGGAGGTCTGCCATTGCACTTGCTGATCTGAGTGAGAGAACAGACGGTACGGACGCCCGACGCCGCTGGTGTACTCGGCTTTGGTCAAAGGCTGGATGAGCGGGCCGACGTTGCACAGAACGGCGAGCTTCTGCACTTGCCAGAGGGTCTGTAATTCCGTCAGGCTCGGATGCAGCCCGAACTGGCGATTAATGCCTGACGGCGTAATGGGCAACAACTGTCCCTGCGGGAGCGCCAAACCCGCGGGAGCGCGCACCGCGCTGTAAGCCGCGTACTCGGCTGTTTCCAGTGGCACGACGGTGTTATTACCATCGTTGCCGCCGAAGAGAAAAATGCCGACCAATGCCTTGTAATCGGTAGCTGTTCCTTGCGCCAGCGCATTGATCAAGCCAAAACGCTCGACGCCGGAGATGAGCGCCGCCGCGCCGAGCGCGCAGCCGGATTGTCGCAAAAAGTCTCTACGTGATTGAGCCATTTCCTTATCTCTCCACTTGATATTGCGATGAAGTCGCAAACAGATACAGTGCCGTCTGCGCGCGCAGCAGCCGCTCTTCATGCGGAATCTGCGTCACGGACTGCGCGATCTGATCGCGCATTTGCTCCGGCATCGCGCCGTGTAACAGCAGCCGGTTTAAGGCTTGAATTAGCTCTGCCGGATTATCCGCCAGCATTACGAGTCCGGATAAATCGAGCGAAGTTCCGGCGGGCGCGTTCGGGCCGATCGCAATTCGCGAGAAGACGACGGTGTTGACGAAGTTGGCGCGTTTGATGGCCGTCAAGGTTGAAAGCAACTCGAACTTGGGGCCGAGAATATTTGTGCCGGGCACTTCATAGTCTGGCCGGTAATGGCCGAACACTGACGGGGCTCTGAACAGGTCTTGTCCCATCGCTTCGCTCTCAGGGTTGAGATAGCCGTCGCTCTGGCCGCCTCCGTCCGCCGACCTCGCGTTGAACGCGCGCAAGATGTTGGTCATGAACTGCACCGGCTCGCGCAGGTGGCCGTAATCCGGATCAATCTTCACGTCCCCGCGCGCTTCAGTGTCGAGCAGGATGGCCGCGACCACTTCCCTCAACTGCGTCGCGGAGTTGCGATGGTTAACGAAGACAGCGGCGACCCGCGCGACGTAAGCCGGGCGGGGATTGCTCGTGACGAGATGCTGGATCAACTGCTTGCAGATAAACGGGGCAACGTTCGGGTGATTGATGATGTTATCGAGCGCATCCTGCAAGTCCCGGTCGGTTTTTTGCTTCGCCGGCAGCACCACGCCGTTCAGCAACGTCTTGGTCCCTATGTGATGATGTGCTTCGGAAGCGATCATCAGGTCGCGGTAATTGACAAGCTTGGCCGCCGGTGGGCGGGCAAACTTCCAGCCGGTAAAGACGCGCGCAAGTGCCGCAACCGTGTCTTCATCGAAGGCCGGAATAAAGTTTCCCTGCGCGTCCAACTGCGGAGTGCCGTCGGGATTTAACAGATACGAGCCGATGGAAAACAGTTGGAGAAATTCGCGCGCGTAGTTCTCGTTCGGCCTCGCCTTACTGTTGTTGACCACATCAAGGTAATCGCCCATCGCCGGATTGCGCGTGATCTCATAGAGCAGTTGGCGATAGTTACCGAAAGCATGGCGATCAATCGTTTGCAGGTAATGAACCATGCGACTCGGCAGCGTGATCTCCCGTCCTGAAACGACCACAATCTGACTCAAAGCGAAAGCCATGCGTTGCCGCAACTGGTCGCGTTCGTACAGCGCGTTGCGGAAGAAGCGCGTTTGCAGCGGATACATCGTGTAATGGTCCCGCAGACACGCTTGATTCCTCTTGCACTCTCCTGAAGGTTTTTCCGGCATGAATGGTAGGTCAGGATAGCCGGAGACCGGCGCATTGAACTGTTCCTGCAAAAACGCCGGGAACCCGATCCCTTGCACATGAGAGATCAGTTCGGGCGTGGGGCCAAAAGTTGACTGTTCGAGAAACCGCACCGTGTCGGCATATGACGCCGCCGCGACGGTCGGACTGGTGAGTAACGTGATGGTCAGCAAACTTGTCAGAATAAAACTCAGGTCGAGCAAACGCGGCGCATGGCGTTTGCCAGGGGAGACTAATCTCATCGGCGCTTTTCCTTTCAACCAAGTGCGGCAGCACATCTCACAGCATCGGAGATCGGCGAAGTGTAGAGACAACCAAAGGCGGGCGTCTGACTTTTCACTGTCCTCGGACTTACGCGGCGAAGGAACATTTTTGCCACGGATGACCACGAACCGGCAAGAGTTAAATCAATTCTCAAACTCTGACAT
>JBOGOY010000115.1:0-8632 GCA_050748185.1 Pyrinomonadaceae bacterium | reverse complement strand
CCTCAATGAACAACTAATTGAAAAGGAGTGAACCCCACCTTCAGCCAGCGCTTTCGCTATCTTGATTTTGGCGTCCACCTTACTGTGCAGTTGAACATCTCGGACGGCAGTGTGTTCAACTACCTCAACGTCAACGGCGGCCCGGTGGCTTTTTCCTCCAACGGTCTGCTTGCCGTCAATAATGGCCGCATCAGTGTGTACCGCCTTTCGGACGGGTGCTTTCTCGGTCAGACTTGTAACACTTCGCCGACGCCGCTTTTCACTGACCCGGATGGCTTCGCTCATGGCAGGTCAATCGCCTTTACGCCCGACGGGTCGAGGTTGGCTATCGGCGGCGGCGAGTATTTCCAGTTCCCACTCTTTCACCCGACCGTCAGACTGTTGAGCGTCCCCGACGGTACGCTGATCCGCACGTATCAAGTGCCTGATTTCGTGAATCATCAAAACCGCGTGTTCATCGACATCTCGCCCGACGGCGAGACGCTGGCGACGGGCGTGATCTACGACCTCAACTTGTGGAGCATCAGCGACGGCACGCTGACGCGCAATCTCGCGCCGTTCAATACCCCTTTGGGCGTCCGCGGCGTTGTATATTCTCCAGATGGACAAATTGTCGCGTCCGTCGTGAGCGGCGGCGGAAACAGCAAGAAGATTCATCTATGGCGAGGGACGGACGGCGAGTTGCTGCGCGTCATTGACACCGGCGTTAGCTTCGCTCAATCCACGCCTTTGGCTTACTCGCCGGACGGGCAGACTATCGCGGTTGGATTTTCTGACTCGGACCAAATCCAACTGCGCCGCGCGTCCGACGGAACGCTGCTCGACTCGGCTACCGCCTCACAGCACTTCCCCGTCGCCGTCGCCTATTCGCCGGACAGTCAACTGCTCGCCTCGCTCGGCGGGCGCGGCGAGTTGATCATGTGGCGCGTCAGTAGCGGAAGTTTGATTAGACACTATTCAATCAATTCACGGTTTTCAGTCTTCAGCTCTGCCGTTGCCTTCTCACCCAACGGTCAAACCTTCTCGACCGGCGGCGCGCTCTTTCGCACTTCCGACGGCGCATTTCTCGGCGAGTTCATCGGTCACGCCGGCCAAGTCAGTTCCATCGCTTTTTCACCCGACGGGCAGACGCAAGTGACGGGCGAGATGAAAAGCGGTGATCGCGTCAGCGCCGCGCGGCTGTGGCGCGTCTCGGATCGGGCGCTGCTGCACACACTCAGCGGTCATCAGAATTGGGTTCGCTCAGTCGCCTTCGCCCCCGACGGCAATACGGTTATCTCCGTCGGCGATGATGCCACCGTGCGCTTGTGGCGCGTCTCGAACGGCGGATTGTTGCGAACCTACGATCAGGAGACAAACTTCAGCCCGTTCTTCGGCAGTAGCAGTTTGCTCTCCGTCGCTCATTCACCGAACGGTAATCTCTTCGCTTACGGTCGCGCCGATTCGACTCTCGTCGTTGCGCGCAACCCTTTCATCACGCCGCGCCTGCGGACGGACATTGGGCTCACTCGCCTCAACAGTTCCACCTACCTCGCTTTCATCACGGTGACGAACGACGGCGCGGTCACGGCCCATGACGTGCGACTAACTAACGCAAGGCTCGGCAACACGACAGGTGCGGGTCTCCCGCAGGCCTTCGGCGACCTGCCCCCCGGCACTTCATTTACATTCCAAGTGCAGTTTCCCACTTCGGCTGGAGCGGCTGGCACGCGAACCAGTCTGACCTACGGCGGCGCTTACGCCGAAGGCACTTTTAGCGGGGCCAGACGCATCGTTCTTCCGTAATCGAATTTTGCCAGTGAAAGGAAACCTTATGCTTAGCAAACATCTACCCGCGGCGGGCATCGTCGCCCTGCTGCTCTTGTTCCTGCTGCCCGCCGCGGCGCAGGCTGACGAAGTGACTTTCAATCTGAACACTCTCAACGGGGCCGCCGGGACCACCGCGACGATTGAGGGAACCATTACCAACAGCGGCTCTCTCACAAGTTTTTTGAACGGCATCGATGTCGTCGGGCTGCCCGGTGGTCTGGCCGTGGACTTCGCGCCCTTCTTCGACAACGCGCCGCTGTCTCTCGATGGCAGCATGTCCTACACCGGCCCGCTGTTCTCCGTCGTCATCGATCCGCTGCTCGCTCCGGGCTTTTACAGCGGCACGTTCATACTCTTCGGCGGGCGTGATGAATTTACGTTTGACCTTCTGGCCAGCGTAGATTTTAGCTTCGTAGTTTTATCGAGTCAGTCATCCCCGAACGCCGTCCCCGAACCGGCCACAATGCTGCTACTCGGCACGGGTCTCGCGGGCGTGGCGATAAGAATTCACAAACGACGACAAAGGTAGAAAGGCGACGGGGCTTGATAAACGCCCACGGCAAGACGCGACTGTGGGTGATTGTCACAGTTTGCCCATAACCGCTCGTACAGGCGAATGGTGATCGTCGGCCCAGATGCACAGAGCAATGCCTCGATAAAAACATTGAGACGCTACGGTAAGGAGTAATTCAATGCCAGTCATCCCCCGCCCGCAACTTTATGTCGTTTTAATGCTCGTGTTGGTTTTTACGTCCACAGGCTTACTGAGCCGGGCGGTTTCTTCCGCGGCGAATGAAGCAGCGCCCGCCTCGGCTTCGAGCCAATCGAAGGAAGCTGAAGTAAATCCATCAGGCATCAACCGGTGGACGAGCAACGGGCCGCACGGGATTTCAGAGAGCTATGCGTTTGCGATGGCTCCGAGCAACTCCGACGTACTGTACGCCTTCACGCGCGGCGACGTGGCGGTTGACGCGGCGCGGAGTACGGGCAACAGCATCTTCAAAAGCGCCGACGGCGGCGACAGTTGGGCGCGGTGCGGCGAGGTGCAGTTCAGCGGGATTCTTGCTGATCAGATGAACGCGCTGGCCGTCGATCCGGCTAACCCGAACGTCGTTTATGTCGGCGCGGCGGGTGGCAGCGCACGAACGGGCGGTGTCTTTAAGAGTATGGACGGTTGCGCGACTTGGACGGCGACTTCGCTCGTCGATGGCCCGGGTGTTAGGGGTTCGATCACAGGAATTGTCGTTGATCCCAACAACTCATTAACTGTTTATGCGCTCGGACTCGGCGTGGAGAGTAGAACCGGCCATCGCTTCTTCGGCGTCAATAAAAGCACCGACGGCGGCGCGACGTGGCGGCGCATTACGGGCGCATTACCATCCAACGGCCCCTTCAACGAACTGGTTATTGACCCGCGCAACTCGTCAGTCCTCTATCTCTCCACCGACCTGCTGTACAAAAGCACCGATGGCGGCGCAACGTGGACGGACATCAACGACCGCACCGGGCCGGGCATTTTTTCGTCAAACGTCGCCATCGACCCGACTAACCCCGACACGCTCTACGCGACTTTCGGACGCGCGGCTTTTAAGAGCCTTAACGGCGGCGCGTCGTGGTCGAAGCTCGCCAACTTGGGGGACGGTATCAATGACATCATCACCGACATCGCGGTCGATCCCGGTAACTCTCAAATTGTTTACGCGAAAATCATCAACAGTCTGAGGGCTCCGCAAACCGGAGTTTATAAAAGCACGGACGGCGGCGCGAACTGGTCGCTCGCCGGACTACGCTTCGGCATCGCGGGCGAGATGTTCATCTCCCGGCAAAACTCGAACGTCATCTACGCGGCGGAGACAGGAAACAATGCGACGAGCGGCAGCGGCGTCTTCAAAAGCACGGACGGCGGCGCAAACTGGGAGTTAAAAACCAATGGGCTGCCTAGCATTCGCACCCTCACATTAGCGATTGACCCGACCAACCCATCGATACTTTACGCGGGGACGGCAAACCTCGGCATTCTCAAGAGTACGGATCGCGGCGCGAGTTGGCAGACGACCGGGCTGGCAGGCGGTTTCGTTGTCAGCATCACGATTGATCCACGCGCGTCGAACGTCATTTACGCCGGACTGTCCGGCCTCGGCATCGGCGGGGTCTTCAAGAGCACGGATAGCGGCGCGAGTTGGATGAAACTGAGCCGGGCTAATGGCGAACCGCTCTCCGGCGAGGCCATCGCCGTTAATCCGACAAATTCGAATCATATCTTCGTCGCCAGCCGGGCCTCCTCCGCCTTTTACCGCAGCCTCGACGGCGGAATCACCCTGTCTCCCTGCTGCATTCCGCCGGTTGAGATTCCGACTTTCGTCATCTTCGACCCGCGCGATCCGACGATTGTGTTCGCCGGAGCCTACAAAAGCGACGACGGCGGCACGTCGTTCTTCCGTACCAACACGCCCGGCGAGTTGGTGTTTCACCCGACTGACCCGCGAATCATCTACGCCTACGGCGGCGGCACGATACTTAAAAGCGTCAACGGCGGGACAACTTGGATGGACGCCGTCAATGGAATACCGGGCGGCGCACAACGCATCATCACGGCGCTGGCAATTGATTCGAGCAACCCGAATGTTCTTTACGCGGGCGTCCATAACGCTTTAATCAACGGCGTCCCGGCCAACGGCATTTACCGCACCATTGACGGCGGCGCGAATTGGTCCATCTTCAGCGACGGCTTTCACCCGCCGCGCTTTTCCATTCAAAACATCGCGTTTGAAATCATCGTCGATCCTTCCGGCGCATTCGTCCACGCGGCCTCACAGTACGGCGTGTTCACTTACCAATTCGGGGCCGTCTGCTCATACTCCATCTCGCCCACCAGTCAATCACTCCCCGGCGCGGGCGGCGCGGGCAGCGTCAACGTGACGGCGGGCGGCGGCTGTGCTTGGACAGCGGCGAGCAACGCCAGTTGGATCACGATCACTTCCGGCGCAAGCGGCGCGGGCAACGGCACGGTTAATTTCACAGTTGCGGCCAACAACGGCACCGCCCGCACTGGGACGCTCACCGTCGCCGGGCAAACATTCACGGTCGCACAAGCGGCGGCGGCGAATTGTGAGGCGGCGATCTTCCCCGTCGTGCAACCCTTCAACGCGGGGAGCGGCGATGGCAGATTGACGGTGGTCACGGCCAACAACTGCGGCTGGATGGCGACGAGCAACGCCGACTGGTTGAGCATCATCGCAGGCGCGAGCGACTCGGGCACCGACCGCGTGCGCTACACGGTGGCGGCAAACACGACCGGCGGCACGCGCACCGGCACGCTGCGCGTCGCCGGCCAAACTTTCACCGTCACGCAAACCGCCGCGACGACACCCTCGGTGCAGTTCAGCGCCGCGACTTACCAATTCAACGAGAACGACGCGAGCCGCGCCGCGACCATCACGCTAACACGCACGGGCGATACGGCGGGCGCGGTGACGGTGCAATACGCGACGCTTGACGACACAGCGGCCGTCCCCTGCGACCCAACCACCACGCAGCCGAACGGCCAACCGTTTCCGCGCGGTACGGCCTACGCCCGTTGCGATTACGCGACGAGCGTTGACACCGTGACCTTCGCCCCCGACGAGACATTCAAGACGTTTACCGTCCCGCTCTTCGACGACGCCCACGTCGAGGGCAACGAGACTTTTCAACTCCGTCTGAGCGCGCCGGCCGGAGCGACGCTCGGCGCGCGGATCACCGCCGTCGTCACGCTGCTGGACAATGACACGATCGCCTCAACCACGAATTCCATCAACACGACGCCTTTCTTCGTGCGGCAGCACTACCTCGATTTCCTAGCGCGCGAGCCGGAGCCGGGCGAGCCGTGGTCGGCGATCCTCAATAACTGCTCGAACGTGAACGACAATCCCATGTGCGACCGGATCACAGTCTCAGCCGCGTTCTTCGGGTCGCCGGAATTCAGGCTCAAGGGCTTCTTCCTCTTTCTCTTCTACCGGGCCACGCTCGGGCAGGCATTCCTGCCGGAGTACGAAGAGATCATCACGGACATGCGGCGTGTGACCGGGCAGACGCCGGAGGAGGTTGTAGCCAAACGTCTAGACTTCGCGGACGAGTGGGTCCAACGTCCGGCGTTCGTCGCCCGGTTCGCCGGCCTGTCGAACGCCGCCTTTGTGGACGCGCTGCTGGCGAACGTCGGCGCAACGCTCGTCACGCCCGATCCGGCGAGCGGCGTGACGCGCAATTCGTTGGTGGCCGATCTCGACGCGGGACGCCGGACGAGGGCCGAGGCGCTGAAGTTGTTGGCGGAGAGCCAAGAAGTGAACACGCGCGAGTTCAACAATGCTTTCGTCGCGATGCAGTATTACGGGTACTTGCGGCGCAAGCCGGAGCCGGGCGGATACGCGGGGTGGCTGGACGCCATCGGGCGGCGCGGCGAAAGCCCGCGCGTCATGGTCAATGGCTTCATGAACTCCGTTGAGTATCGCTTGCGCTTCGGCCCCAACACGCCCTAACGAACAGTGCACGCGATAATGGAAGCCGCAGTCTCGCGCCAAGTCGTAAAGGTGTCAGAAACAGACGCCAGAGAAACAAGCCCGCGACGTGGCTCTCTGGCTTGGCGTCTTTGGGTCTCGGCATGAGGTGAAGGCTCTGCGCTGTCGTGGCCCAAAGCCTTGTGATTCGGTTAGCTGAAAGAGATGGTTTGACTACTCTGCTGATCGGCGACTTGGCGGGCCTTGAGGAGGCGGTCGAGCATGTCGGCGCACTCGGCGCTGCGGGAGGCAAGTTGTGAATCGGCCTGCTCGTGGAGGCGCTTCAGGCGGTGCAACTCGTCGGCGATGTGGAGCGCGGCGAGGATCGCGACTTTGAGCGAATCGACGGTGAGCGTGCCCGAAGAGATTTCCCTCATGCGGTGATCGACGAACTCCGCTAGCTGCATCACGTACTCGCTGTCGCCGTCAGAGCGGATGTTGTAAATCTGGTTGTAAATTTCGACGCGGATGGTGGGCGTCGAGGCCGAGTCGGCGGAACCTTTGATGGCGCTCATTTCGGTCAACCCTCCCGGCCTGCGCCGCTCAACGCTTGACCACTTCGGCCATTTCGGGATCGAGCACGGCGATGGCGTCGAGCATCGCCTCGACCTTCATGCGGATCGTGTCGCGCTCGGAGAGTAGGCGCTCGACCTGCGCGGCGAGTCGATTCTTTTCTTCGACGAGCGAGCCCAGTTCGCGGCGCGTCGCAGCCACGTCACGTTCCAGATTCTCCTTCTCCTGCCGGAGCGTCTTGGTTAACTCGATGGTGCGGTAAATCTTGTCTTCGAGGTGTGAGAATTTTTCCAGTCCGGTTAAGCCGACCATCGTCTCTCCTTCAGCACAGTGCGAAAATTGTCGAGCGATTATGCGGCTTCAAGCCCGTGAGCGCAAGGGGCAAAAAACGGGTCTCAGGTGTCGGGTGCCAGTTTGCTTTCTCTAAATTCGTAGTCATCGCTCTGGCGTGGCACTGACGTTCACAGGGTGGTAGTGGTTCAATCAGGGGACACGGTGCGGAAGCCCGCACGGGCTGCCCCGTCTCCCTTGATTGAGCCACTACCCACAGGGTTTTATCATCCGACACCCGGCGACTGACACCCGCCCCCTACTTCCGTTGGGCACCGAATTTCTCTTCAAGCACGCTGGCGATCCGGCGGTGCAATTCATCTACTTCTTCGTCGCGCAGCGTGCGCTCGTCGGCGCGGTACTCGACGCGCAGTGTGACGGAGCGCCGGCCTTCGGGCACGCGCTCGCCCTCATAAACGTAAACCAGCGAAACTTCGCGGGCGTGCTCAATGTCCAAGTTGAGCGCCGTCTCGCGCATCTCCGCGAACGTCGCGCGCCGATCCGCAAGGACCGTCAGATCGCGCACCACGGACGGGAAGCGGGCGAGCGGCGCGTAGCGGACTTCTAGCTCACCGCTCTCCAGCAAAGCGCTCAGGTTCACTTCCGCGACGAAGACCGGTTGACGAAACTTGTACGCGGCGACGACCTCGTCGGCGAGGCGACCGACGTATCCGACCGCCCGGCCGTCGCTCCACACGGCCGCCGCCTGACCTTCGCGCAGGTGTCGGACGTTCGTTGCCAAAAAGCCGAGGGGCCGAAGCTTCATCGCGTCGGATGCGGCTTCGAGCGCGCCTTTGAGATCATAGAAATCAAGCGCGCGGGGGGCCGCCGCGACACTCTCTTCGAGCGCCCCGCCGATAGCGACGAGTGCAAAGGAATCAAGCTCGACAGGTCGCCCGCCCCTTTCAGCCGGCGCGGCGAAGACTCGTCCCATTTCATAAAGCCGCACGTCGCGCGTGCCGTGATTGAAGTTGTGGCGCACTGCTTGGAGCAGGCCCGGCAGCAGCGTCGGCCTCATGCGCGTCAAACCTTCGATGATCGGATTGGTGAGCGCGACAAAACGCTCCCCGGTTTCACCGTGCTCGTTGACAAGGCCCGGCAGCAACTCGAACTGATCGTCGTGCGCGGCGGCGTCGATGAAGCTGAAGTTAATGGCCTCGTCGAAGCCGCGGGCGGCGAGGGCGCGGCGCGCGGCGCGGCGTCGATCCTCGTGCGCGCGGTGCTCGCCGGCGACTCTGGACGGCGGCAACTCGGCCTCGATCTTTTCGTAGCCCGCGTGGCGGGCGACTTCTTCGACCAGATCTGCTTCGATCTGGATGTCCGTGCGCCACGTCGGGCTGACTAATTTTACCTCTTCGGACAACTCGATCACGTCCGTTACCGGCTTGAAGCCGAGCGCGCCGAGGATGCGTAAGGACTCGCGCGGTTCGACGTCCACGCCCGTCAAC
>JBOGOY010000114.1:0-8638 GCA_050748185.1 Pyrinomonadaceae bacterium | reverse complement strand
ATCTCCCGTGGTGACGCGCCAGCGCCCGCCCTCGCGGACGAGGTATTGCCGCGCAACGATCTTGGCTTCGCCGTCGAAGGGCGCACGGGCGCGACCGTAAATCACCGAGTCCACGACGGCCCACTCGCCCGCGACGCGCACCGAGCCGATGTCGAGGCGATCGAGTTCGTAAAAGCCGCGCGTCCGCTCCAACGCGCGCACGAAACGATCGCGCGTCAATCTTTTCCGCGTCGCGCTCGGCAGAACGTCATAAAGCGAGCCATAATCGCCCGCGCGCAGTTGCCGGAAGGCCTGCTCGACCGCGCCGCGTACCTCTTCCGCCTCATTCGCCGCCACGGCCCGCGCCGGGACCGGCCATGCCGTCGCCACCAGTGCGGCGAGCAAAAGAGACGCGAGCCAAGCGCGCGGCGCGTGACGGAACAACTTATCGTTTGACAATCTGTTCATCTACTGCCCTTTCACTGTCACTCTCCGAGTCATCGTCGTCATCGGCGTAAACGTCACGTTCGATGTGGGGCGGACGCAGTTGGTTGCGGACGTCGAGGAACCACGCCAGCGCGCCGAGCGTCGCCACGACGAAGACCGCGTCGAGCCGCCACAGCCACAGCAGCACCGCCGCCGCGATCAGGCAGAGGCCCGCGACCACGCTCCAATACCTTTCGCGCAACCGCGCGGCGAAGTCTCTGGCCTCAGTCATTGGTCTATTCGTGTGATCGTCCATCATACCGCTTCAATTGATCGTCACCGGGATCGTCGTCTCGAACGAGGTCGGCGGAAAGCACTTCTCCTCGTCGCACGCCTGCACGCGGACCTTCGCGCGCAGCGTGCGCGCGCCGGCCCGCGCCGACCCTTCGGCTCTGAGCGGAACTTTCACCACGGCCTCATGCTCGTAGACGGCGAGTTGATCCTCTGCAAAGGCGAACTTCTTCCTGAGCGCCAGCGGGTAAGACGGCTCACCCGCCGACAATCCTTGTTCGGGGACGACTTCAATTTCGGTGGCCTTGAGGTAAGGGTACGTCGGCGGGTTGGCGTTGATGTGATAGCCGTCGGCGATCGAGAGTCGCACTTCGGCCTCGGCCTGTCCGCCGGCCTTCAATGCGACAGGCGCGGCCGACGCGCGCACTAATTCTTTCAAGTTGATTTTCGCGTCGGCCGGTGTGGCGCTCGCGGGACCAGTGTTCGCGGCCTGATTGCCTACCGGGCTGCTGCCGGCGCAGGCCGCGGCAGAGATTAAAAGCAGGGAAGTTGAAAGGACGAGAATTGTTCGCTTCATGCGGCTGAAGTCTAAGGACTCGCCGGCCAACACTCAAGCCGCGCCGCAAAAGCTCGAAGTAAGTGTGAGGTAAAGCGTGAGCCAGTTCAATCTGACTCACGTATGACGCCGACGCCGTCGTCAGGGCATCACCGTTTCAGGCTGGGCCGGACTGTCGCGGCGCATGCGGCGTCGCAGCACGCGCCACACGAGGTAGAGCGGCAGCGCGATGAAGAGGGCCACGGGGACCAGTGCGATGGCGACGCGGACGACGCCGAGGACGATCAACAGCGCGGCGTCAACGCCCTCGCCGAGCGCCTCGCGCAGACTGTGCACAAAGCCAGAGGTTTCCGCGCTGACGAGCGGGGCGGGGGCTTGCAACGTTACCCTGATAGTCGAGAGGCTCGCCTGATTGTCGAGGAAGCGGTGGCGGCCCTCGACGCGCTCGATCTCTCCGCGCACCTCGGCGAGTTGGCTGCTGACCGAGAGCGCGTCTTCGACCGTTTTGGCCTGCTTCATGATCTCCATGAACTGGGTTTCGAGGGCGCGCTGCGTGCGGAGCCGCGCTTCGAGGTCGATGAACTCCTCGGTCACGTCCTTGCCTGTGATCTTCTCGGCGCGGACGCGACCGCCGCCGGCGGCGCGAATCTCGCTGACGGCCGCCTCGAACCGCGAGGCGGGGACGCGCATGTGCAGGTTGACGAGCTCGACCGTCGCCCCGCCGCCGACTGTTTGTTGGCGCGACTCGGAAGTGACGACGAAGCCGCCGTGCGCCTCGGCGATAGACGCGAGACGGCGCTGCCCTTCGGCGGGCGAGGCGACCTCGACGGTGAGGTCCGCGTCGCGGATGATCTTGCGTTCAATCGTGCTCGTTACAATTTGCGATTGATCAGCTTGTGCGAATGAGGCGCGGGCATAGCGCTCCTCTGCTCTGCCAAGCGTCCCTTCTTCCGACTTACGATCTGCATCAATGTCCGGCCGAGCGTCAAGTTTTTCACTTGAGTCTTGGGCAACACTCCCAGCCTGCGATTCCGATTGGGTGCTAACCATTTCCGCGGGCCGTGTTGATTTCATGGAGCAGGCGGAGAAGGCAATAACGAACGCGAGTGAGAGTGCTTTAAGCGAGCGATGCATCGGGAGTCCTCCGAAAGTGAATTCCTACAGACGGAGGAACGCGCGTAGGGGCGTAACTTGCGTGAGAGGTGAGGCGGTTAAATCCACTCGCCCATCGGGGCTGTCAATTCGTCTTCGACGTTGCCGGTGTTCCTGAGCGCCGCGGGCTCGAACAGCAGGACGTGGACCTCTGCTTCGGCGACAGGGCGGTGTTCGATGCCGCGCGGCACGATGATGAACTCGCCCTCTTCGAGCCACACTTGGCGATCCCGGAACTCCATCCGAAAGCGCCCGCCGACGACGAGGAACATCTCGTCGGCCTCTTCGTGCTGATGCCAGACAAACTCGCCCTGAAATTTGACGAGCTTGACCTCCTGCCCGTTCAGCGCGCCGACGATCTTGGGCCGCCAGTGCTCGTTGAAGAGGGAGAGCTTTTGACTCAGGTTGATTTTATCCAAGGAACCAAGCTCCGAAAGTGGCGTTGACAATTACGCGCGAACCGCGCGCCGGCCGCCGAACAGTTCGCGCGCCCTCGCGAACAGACGGCGCAAACGCCTGACGACTTTCGGCAGGATCCACGCGAGGATGAGCAGGAAGACGATGATGACGCCGATGAGGACAACCGGGTAAGCGATGGCGAGGGCGAGCGCGCCGACAGCCAGAACGTCTTCGACGATCGAGAGCACCCAGTTCGAGACCGGCTCGGGGCTCGTGTTGGCGGCGGCGCGGACGGTGGCTTTGGTCCCGTGAGTGGAGAGGGCGAGCCCGCCGCCGACGAGGAACGCGACGACCTGCACGACGGGCGGGAGTTCGACTCCGGTCGTCGCCGCCAGCGCCAGCAGCGCGCCCGCCGGAACACGGATGAAAGTGTGGATGGCGTCCCACGCCGTATCCACGTAAGGCACTTTGTCGGCAACGAACTCGACGACGTAGAGGAACAACGCAACGCCGATGATCCACGGATTGTCGAGCACATCGAGGCCGCCGGGCAACCGCACCCAGTCGTAATGCTGCGCCAGCCCGAGCACCGCCACCGTCGCGTACAGGTTGATGCCCGAAGTCCACGCCGCGCCCAAACCCAACCCCAAAATCTCGATGAGAGTCATTCTTCGTCCCTCAGAATGAAATGATGAATGCGGAATGATGAGTGATGAATAAAAGAAAACGCCTTCTGCTTCAATTCATCATTTATCATTCATCATTCATCACTTTCTTCCTCCTCGCCTTCGCCGCGTTTCCGATCCGGCCGCTTGATGCCGAACTTTTCGAGGCGGTATTGCAGGGTACGAAACGTGAGGCCGAGAAGTTTGGCCGACTTGGTGATGTTGTAGTCGGTGCGCTCCATCGCCTGTATGAGCAGGTTGCGCTCGAAGTCCTCGAACGAGATGCCCTCGGCCGGGAGCTTGAAACCGCCGCCCTCGATCGCGGGCCGCGACTCCATGCGGACTTCGAGCGGCAGGTCTTCGACTGTGATGAGATCGGCCTCGGCCAGCAGGATCGCGCGCTCGACGGCCGACTCCAACTGCCGCACGTTGCCGGGCCAAGCGTAGTCGAGCAGCACCTTGCGCGCGTCAGGCGTGAAACCGCGGATGAGGCGCGAGGTGTTGCGCGTGTGTTTGCGGAGGAAGAATTCGAGCAGTACGGGGATATCGTCGCGCCGCTCGCGCAAAGGGGGCACGTCGATCGAAAGGACGTTGATGCGGTAGTAGAGGTCGTCGCGAAAGCGCCCGTCGGCGACCATCGCGCGCAGGTCGCGGTTGGTGGCGGCTACGACGCGCACGTCGATCTTGATGGGGTGCGTACCGCCGACGCGCCGGATCTCGCGCTCCTGCAACGCGCGCAAAAGTTTCGCCTGCATACTGATGTCCAGTTCGCCGATCTCGTCGAGAAAGAGCGTGCCGCGATCCGCGACCTCGAACAACCCCTTCTTGTCCACGTGCGCGCCGGTGAACGAGCCCTTGACGTGGCCGAACAGTTCCGACTCCAAAAGATTTTCGTTGATGGCGGCGCAGTTGACCGCTTGAAACATCTCGGCGGCGCGCGGGCTCTGCGTGTGGATGGCGCGCGAGATTAACTCTTTGCCGGTGCCCGATTCGCCGCGGATGAGCACGGTCGAGCTTGAGCGCGCGACCTTGAGGATCATCTTCTTGACGGATTCCATCTCGGGCGAGGCTGAGATGATCTCCATGTCGAGCGCGTCGAGTTTGCCGAGCGCGCGGCGAATGGTTTCGAGCAGCGTCTCGCGGTCGTAAGGCTTTTCGAGATAGTCGAACGCGCCGCGCCTGAGGGCTTCTTTCGCCGAGTCGATCGAGCCATGCGCGGTCAGCAGGATGACGATGATCGAAGAGTCGAGCGCCAACAGCCGCTGAAGCAACTCGATGCCGTCGATGCCGGTCATTTTGAGGTCTGTCAGCGCCAGATCGAAGCGCCGCTCGCGGGCGAACTTCAGAGCGGCCTCGCCCGAGGCGGCCGTCGTCACGTCGTAGCCCTCACCCGACAGGATCATCTCCAAGATTTCCCGCTGCGGCTTGTCGTCGTCCACGACGAGGATGGTTTTACGAGCCATAGTTTGAAGCGATGAATGATGAATGATGAATGATGAATGAAAGCGTTATGTCTTTCATTCATCATTCATCATTCATCATTCATCATTATCCTTTACTGTTGGTAGTGTCACCGTGAACGTCGTGCCCTCGCCCTGCTTGCTGGCGACGGCGATTGTGCCTTCATGGTCGTCTACGGACTTTTTGGCGATAGCGAGGCCGAGGCCGGTGCCGGTCTCTTTGGTCGAAAAATAGGGCTCGAAAATCTGCGGCAGATCGTCCTGCGGAATGCCGCGCCCGGTATCTGAAATTTCGACGCATGCACGTCCCGGTTGGTCCGCAGTGAGCGTCACCGTCAAACGGCTTCCCGCTCTGTGTCCATTCTCCATCGCCTGCACGCTGTTGATGATAAGGTTTGTGAAGAGCGAACGTAAAGATTCGGCGTCGCCGCTGACCGGCGGCACTTCCCCGCGCTGCTCGAAGCGCGCCTCGACGCCGCACTCGGCGGCCTGCGCCTCGACAAGCCGAAGCGCGTCTTCGAGCGTCGCGCGCAGGTCCACCGGGCGTAGGGTGAGTTTGGCCGGGCGCGTGAACTTGAGGAACTCGGTGATGCGTGTGTTGATGCGTGCGACTTCGGTTTTGAGTTGATCGATGAGGCGCGCGACGACCGCGCGCTTGTGCTCGTCTTCGGGGGCGAGCGCCGTGTGCAGGTGATCGAGCGTGAGATTGATGTAGTTGAGTGGGTTGCGAATCTCGTGCGCGATGGCCGAGGCAAGGCGGCCGACGACCGCCGAACGCTCGACCTGATGCAGTCGCCCTTCGAGTTCGCGCAGGCGGCCGAGTTGCGCGATCATCTCGTTGAAGACGCGCGCCAGCGCACCCATTTCGTCGGGTCGCGTGGCCGAAGGGACGCGGAAGTTAAAGTCACCGGCGGCGACGCGCCGGGCGGCGTCCGACAATTCGCTGATGGGGCGCGTGAAGCGCCAGACGAGGAAGGACGTGACGAAGACGGCCGTGAGGAGGACGACGAGCGTCGGCAGCAGCGGGCGGATGCCGGGCTCGGTCGGGGCCGAACCGAGGACGACGATGATGTAGTTGAGACCCTTGTCAGTCTTGGCCGGGATGGTGAAGGCGCGCGGCTCGCCCGCCACCGTTTGAGTGATCGCGGCCCGGTCGGCGTTAACCAAACGAGGTAGCCGGGCGTCCGCGACGGTGAACTCGCGGATCGCGCCGTCTTCAAGCTGCACCGGGTTCAGATCAGGGTTCAGGCTGTCGTCGATCGGGTCGGCCGCGTCGAGTTGGCCGGGCACGCGCCCCTCATCCCTGATGATGAGGATGTTGGCGACGCGGCCCCCGAATTTCTCGCGCAGGCGAAACTGCGGCTCCTTGTCCAGTTCTTCGAGGCGCGCTCCGGAAAAGCTCTGGATGGCTAGAGACGTGCCGCCGGTCCATGCCCGCTCTTGTTCCGCCAAAAGGTTGGCAATGCGTCGCTCGTTGTAGCGATTCAAATAAAACTGCACGCCGAGCGTGGCGACGAGCAGTGTCGCCAGCACGAGCAGCAGCCGCACTCGGAAACTGTTAAAAGATTGGAAAGCGTTCATCTGGCCGTTGGGGCGAGCGTAAATTTGGATTTCAGGATTCCGTGATCCTGAAATTCATCCTTGTTGAACTTAGTTGTTGCCGTCACCGATTCCAGATGTTATAGTCGCATTGTCTCCGATGCAATACCCCCCCTTCCAAGGAGACGCTAAAGAGGGACTGTCTCTCTCCCATCTCACTGACTAACAGGTCAACGCTCAACTTAACGGACTGACACGGACGGCATGAAGAGCCTTTCGACAAATCTGACTATACGCGGACAGGCGCGGCGGGCTCGCCGGCGACGCTTGGGCGCGCGAAAGTTAGTTGTTCAAAGCCTCTAGTGTCGTTGGCAATTTCCCTCCGGGCGCGTCTCTTGTGACCAGATTCGCCGCCCGGCTCTCGGCAGCTTTTTCAGAGAGGTTTAATCGATGACGCGGACGCTCCGTAACCCCACATTCCACGTTGCCGCAATCATACTCGTCCTTTGTTTCGGTGTTCTCGTCGGGCCAGCCGCCGCGCGTAAGCCGGCCAAAAAAGCCGCGCCCGCGAAGAAGGGCGCGAAGCAGGAGCGCGGTAATTCGCGCGCCGACCGCAACAAGAAGTCTGCGGTGAAAGAGTCGCGCGCCGAGCGCGGGCGCAACGCGAAGAAGCGTAACGAGCGCGCCGCGTCGCGTAACGACCGCCGCCGTGGGGCAGAGAGGGCCGACGACCGGCGCTCGAATAAGCGTCTCTCCAAGCGCGAACGGCAGGCGCAGGCGCGCCGCGAGGCCGAAGAGCGCCGCCGCCGCGCCGAGGCCGCCCGTCGCGCCGAACTCGCACGTCTCGCCGCCATCGCCCGCCAGCGCGCCATCGATCAGGCTTACCGGTCCGAGGTTCAACAGAACGTCTTGAAGGACGACCCGACGGGTGAAGACTTGGAAGTGCGCCGCGTGGCCATGAGCGCGCTCGGCAACTACGCCGGCTCGGTCGTGGTGATGGACCCAAAGACGGGCCGCGTCTATACGATTGTGAATCAGGAGTGGGGCGTGCGCCGTGGATTCAAGCCCTGCTCGACAGTCAAGCTGGTGACGGGTCTCGCCGGTCTCGAAGAGCGCGTCATCGACGTGCCCCAGCCGGGGATCAGCAACGTCTCGCTGACGATGAGCCAGTTTGACCTGACGGACGCGCTCGCCTTTTCGCACAACGGTTTCTTTCAGAAGGTCGGCAGCCGCGTCGGGTTCAGTCGCATGTCGAGCTACGCGCGCCAACTCGGCCTCGGCGCGCCGACCGGCATTAACCACGCCAACGAACACGCAGGCCGCGTGCCTTCTTTTGAGAACGAACAGACGATTTTCAGAATGAGTTCGCACGGCGACAATTTCGAGGTGACGCCGGTGCAACTCGCCTCACTCGTCTCGGTCTTCGCCAACGGCGGGACAGTGCTCGTGCCGCACCTGCCGCGCACGCCGCAGGAAGCCACGAAGTTTCGGCCGGAAGTCCGCCGCCAACTGCACATCCCGCAAGACGTGCTGCGGCGGATGCTGCCGGGCATGGTCGGCGCGGTCAAGTACGGCTCGGGCAAGAAGTCTAACGATCCGACGCAGACCATCGCCGGCAAGACCGGCACTTGCATCGGCGCGGGCGGCCAGTGGGTCGGACTGTTCACGTCCTACGCGCCGGTCGAAGACCCGCAACTCGCGATCGCCGTCATCACCCGCGGTTCCGACTCGCGCGCACACATCCCCGCAGCCATCGCCGGCCAGATTTACCGCACGCTCAATTACCGCTTTGGCAAGCGCGGCAACCGTGCCCCTTACGCGCTGACGCCCGACATCCTCGCGCCGCGTCCGAAGATCGATCCTTCGACCATCAAAGATGAGGGAGCCGACGAAGACGACGCCGACTCGATTGGCGCGGCGGCCGAAACGATCGAGGTTGCGCCAAACGCAGGAACGACCAACGGCTCGAACGTCAAACGTGTGCTGCAAGCGATCCCCCAGCGGCCGAACGGCGGCAACACCAATAACGCCCCGGCGCTGAAAGCCCCGATCACACCAGCGGCCAACCCCACACCCACTGCCCCGACCGAGACCCGCCCGCGCCGCGTGCAGAACAATGAACAGTGACAGGTAACAAGTGACGGGTGACAGGAAGCGCAAGCGTCTAAGGG
>JBOGOY010000113.1:0-8673 GCA_050748185.1 Pyrinomonadaceae bacterium | reverse complement strand
TGGTGCTGACCGTGCTCCATTAAAGACCGCCCGCTCCCGCAGGCGGTTCTGACAGTCTTGGTGTGTTCTGCATACGGAACACACGAAATTCTTCGTGGATCATCTTTATTCTTGTGATCCAGTCATGGGCGTTCCGCCTTATGTGATGAGGCCAATTCAGTGAGATTACCATCCAACGCAACCCGGAAAATTGTCGCCGCCTGCGCGAGCGCAGCATTGATGCTGACGTGGTGCGCCGTCTGGCCGCGCACGATGCAAACCGCTGCTCTCCCCGCAGAACCGCAATACGATCTCGCTATCATCAATGCGCGTGTCGTGGACGGGACCAGCAATCCGTGGTTCCGGGCTGATGTCGCGGTGAAGGACGGGCGCATCGCGCGCATCGGGAGCGTGGCGGCGGCAGAGGCAAAACAAGTGATTGACGCGCGCGGGCAGATTCTCGCGCCGGGCTTTATCGACGTGCATACGCATAGCGAGAATGTCTATCAGTTGCCGGAAGCGGAGAACTTTGTGCGGATGGGCGTGACGACGCTGGTCACGGGCAATTGCGGCGGCTCGGCGGCGGACGTGGGCGCGTTCCTCAGTCGCATCAAGGAAACGCCTTTGAGCGTCAACGTCGCCACACTCGTCGGTCACGGTACGGTGCGCGACAAAGTTCTCGGCACGGCGAATCGCGCGCCGACGCCGGAAGAGTTGAAACAGATGGAGACAATCGTCGAACAGGCGATGCGGGACGGCGCGGTCGGACTCTCGACCGGCCTCATCTACGTCCCCGGCACTTACGCGAAGACGGATGAGGTAGTCGCTTTGGCGCGTGTGGCATCGCGCTACGGCGGCGTCTATGCGACGCACATGCGGAGCGAGGGCGAGGCCGTCTTCGACGCGATCCGCGAGAGCATCGAGATCGGTGAACAAGCCGGGTTGCCGGTCGAGATTTCCCACTTCAAGATCAGCAGCAAGCGTTCGTGGGGTAAGAGCGGCGAGACCATTGGTTTGGTCAAAGCGGCGCGCGCGCGCGGGCTGTCCGTGACTGTCGATCAGTACGCTTACACGGCGAGTTCGACTTCTCTGGATTCGCGTCTCCCAAGTTGGGCGCTCGAAGGCGGACGCGAGGAAGGGAAGAAGCGTCTCGCCGATGCCGCGACGCGCGAACGTGCGATGAAAGAGATGAAAGAGTCTCTGAAGCGCGGCGGCTTCAAGGATTTCTCGCACGCGATGGTCGCCAGCTACCGCCCGAACCCCGCGTTCAACGGCAAGTCCATCGCGCAGATCACGAAAGAGACGCGCCGTAAATCGGATGTCAAAAATCAGATCGAGCAAGTCCTTGAGATGTATGCGGCGGGCGGGGCCGGCATGGTCTATCACTCGATGGGCGAGCCGGACGTGCAGGCCATCATGCGCGAGCCGTTCACCATGATCGCCTCGGACAGCGGCGTCCGCCGCTTCAACGAGGGCGTGCCCCACCCGCGCGGCTACGGCAACAACGCGCGCGTGCTGGGTCGCTATGTCCGCGAATTGAAACTGCTCTCGCTCGAAGACGCGGTGCGGAAGATGACCTCGCTCCCCGCCCAGACCTTCCGCCTCCGCGACCGCGGCCTTGTGCGCGAAGGCATGGCCGCCGACCTCGTCATCTTCGACGAGACGAAAATCAACGACCGCGCCACCTTCGAGCAGCCGCACCAGTACGCGGCGGGCTTCAGCCACATCGTCGTCAACGGTCAGGTAGTGCTGGCCGAAGGGCAGATGACCAACCTGCGACCGGGCAGGGCGCTCAGGCACGAAGGACTTGAAAGTCTTCAGCGACTTTCTGTCTTCCATTCGTCTGGCGACATTTCGACTGGGTTTGAAAAGAGTAAGGGGACCGGGCTTGCGAACTTGAGCGACTCCTATTTCGAGGTCGCCGTCCCCGTTCGCACGCGATCTTCATCCGGGCTTACAGGCCCGGGCACTCGATTCAAGCCCATGCTTTCTCTCCGCCATCAGTGAAAAGGAACCGTGTTATGAAAAGACATCTGAAGAATGCGCTGTGCGGGTTGTTTCTGCTCCTGACAGTCTGTTTATATTTGAGCGGCAACGCCTTCGCGCAGGTTGCCGAAACTGCGGCCCAGATTAATGGTCAGGTGACTGACTCGGCGGGCGCGGTCGTCCCCGGTGCCACCATCGTCTTGACCAACGACGCCACCCGAGAGGAACGGCGCGTGCAATCGAACGAGGACGGCATCTACGTCATTACGCCGCTCAGCCCCGGCACCTACACGCTCACCGTCGAGCAGGCCAACTTCAAGCGCTACGTCGAGACCGGCGTCGTCTTAAACGCGAAGGATCGACGCCAGTTGAACGCCGTGCTCGACCCGGGTCTCGTGACCGAGTCTGTGACGGTGACGAGCGAGTCCAACGTAGTGCAGGACAGTTCGACCACGCAGACGCTCATTTCCGGCACGCAGGTCGTCGAGATTCCGCTCGTCAACCGCGACTTCACCAAGCTCCTCGAACTGGTGCCGGGCGTCAGTTCCGACCTCTCCGACGAGACGGGCTTCGGGCTGTCGAACGTCGTGAGCGTCTCGATCAATGGGATGCGCCGCAACGCAGTTAACTTCTTCGTTGACGGCGTGTCGAACACCGACGTCGGGTCGAACGTCACGCTGCTCTCGATCCCGACCATTGATTCGATTCAGGAGTTTAAAGTCCTCAGCTCAAACTACACCGCCGAGGTCGGGCGCTCCGGCGGCGGCACGGTGACGATCGTGACCAAGGGCGGCGGCAACGACTTTCACGGCTCGATCTACGACTTTGCGCGCAACGACCGGTTTAACGCCAACACGTTCTTCAACAACCGGCTGGGGAGCCGGCCGGACGGCACCCCCAATGCGCGGACACCGCGGCTGCGTTACCACAACTTCGGCGGAACCTTCAGCGGCCCTGTCTTCCTGCCGCGCTTCGGCGAGGGCGGCCCCACCTACTACAGCGGGCGCGACAAGACGTTCTTCTTCTTCTCGCACGAGCAGCGCCGCATCACGCGCGGCATCACGGAGTCAACCGCCACCGTCCCGAGCCTCGCGCAACGCGCCGGCAACTTCTCGCAGAACCTCGGACTGCCGCTCTTCGTCACGGCTGCCGGAACGGGGAGCTGTACCACGCCCGGCACGGGAACCTGCACGAACACTCCCTTAATGGCTAGGGACACGAACGGCAGCGTCATGCAGGCCCGCGCCGGGATGATCTTCCGCCAAGCGGACGGTCGCGCCTATGCCGGCAATCTCATCCCCCAGAGCGAGCTCGACCCGCGCGCCCTCGCGTTGCTCGGGGCCTATCCCGCGCCGAACACGGGGACCAACGGCTTTACCTTCACACCGGTCAACGCCCTCAAGACGCGGCAGGAGACAGCCCGCATTGACCATAACTTCAACGACAACTACCGCCTCTTCGGGCGCTACACGCGCGACGTGAGCCAGACGCAAGAGCCGGGCGGCCTGTTCACCGGCACCGCGCTCCCGAACATCTCGACCACGGACACGAACATCCCGGGCAAGACATTCGTCGCCTCGCTGACGAGCGTGCTGTCGCCGACGATCGTCAACGAGGCGACCTACAACTATTCGACGAACCGCATCGGTTCGGAGGTGGTCGGCCGGAGCCGCCGCTCGGACTACCCCGGCAGCGCGGCCATCCCCGAGGCCTTCCCCGAGAATAACGCGGCTGTCATTCCGTTCCTCACTATCTCAGGGATCACCACGATCGGCACGCTGCAAGGGTTCACCATCGAGTACAAAAACCACGTGGTGCGCGACATCCTGACGTGGACGCGCGGCAACCACACCTTCAAATTCGGCGGAGAGGTCTCGTTAGAGAGCAAAGACGAGAACGGTGGCAACCAGACGCAGGGCAACTTCTCGTTTACGGGCGTGAGGACGCAGGGTGCCTCGACAACCGGCGTGGCTCTGTCGCAGAGCGGCGTGGCCTTAGCTGACTTTTTCCTCGGCCGCGCCAACACCTACCTCGAAGATCAATTCGACGTGACGGTCAACCTGCGCTTCGGGCGTCGGGAATTCTTCGTGCAGGACACGTGGAAGTATCGCCCGAACATCACGTTCGATTACGGCGTGCGCTACCAGTATTTCGTTCCCGTCGAGGACGAGAACAACGTGCTCACGTCGTTCGACCCGTCACTCTACAGCCGCACGGCCGTGCCGGCATGCGCCACGGCCGCCTGCGCCACGCTCGTGCGGGGAACGGGCAACGAACTGAACGGCATCGCGGTCGCCGGCGGCACCTCGCGCTTTGGCGAGCGCATCAACCCGGCCGATAAAAACAACTTCAGCCCGCGCGTCGGCGTCGCGTGGGATCCGTTCAAGCAGGGTAAGACCATCGTCCGCGCCGGTTACGGCCTCTATTACGATCAGGTGCTGGTCGGCATCTTCGAGCAGAACGCCTTCGTCAACCCGCCGTTCAACAACCGCGCCACCTTCTCAGGCGCGGGCGTCACGTTCGCGAACCCGAGCGGCGGTGCGCTCGGCAACCTCCCTATCCGGTCCCTGATCGCCAGTGCGCCAGACTTCAAGACGCCCGAAGTCCAGCAGTGGTCACTGGGCGTGCAGCACGAAGTCTTCCGCAATGCCATCGCCGAACTGAGTTACGTCGGCACGAAGGGCGACCACCTGATCCGCCAGCGCGACATCAACTTCCCGCTGCCCGCGGACCTCGCGCGCGTCGGCATCGCCAACATCAACACCGTCCGTCCGTTCCTCGGCTATAGCACAATCAACTACCGCGAGACGAGCGCCAAGTCGCGCTACCACGGCCTGCTCTCGTCGTTCGCCTATCGCTTTGGCAACGGCCTCTCGTTGACGGCTTCGTACACCTTTAGCAAGAACCTGACCGACTCGACCAACGACCGCGACGCGATCGACAACCCGCAGAATCCGTTCAACACGCAGGCCGAATACGCCGAAGCGCGCAGTTCGCGCCCGCACATCTTTGCCGCGAGCTACGTCTACGAGTTTCCCTTCTTCACCCGGGACGAGAATCCGCTGCTGCGCGCACTCCTCGGCGGCTGGCAGATCGCCGGCATCACCAATATTGAATCGGGGGCACCTGTTCCGCGTGTCGCCAACCTGACCACCTCGGGCGGTGTCATCGGACTTTACCCGAACCTCATCGCCGACCCGGAAGGCGGGCGCGCCGGGCAGATCGACCCGGTCTCGGGCCTTCCGTTCATCTTCAACCCGGACGCCTTTGCGGTCCCCGCGACCGGCACGTTCGGTAATGCCCCTCGCGCCTTCGCGCGCCTCCCGGGGCGCAACAACACCAACCTGACGTTGACCAAGAATATCTACTTCGACAGCGAGCAGCGGACCCGCCTGCAACTGCGGGCCGAAGCCTTCAACGTCTTCAATCACACGCAGTTCCTGCTTGCTCCGGGCAACGCCACGACGGTCGGGACCACTACTTTCGCCCGGCCGACTAGTACGCGCCTGCCGCGCGAATTTCAGTTCGGCGCGAAGCTCTCCTTCTAACGCCGGGCGTCTCGGCTGACAATTTGTGTCCGCGCAGCCATACCAACTGCACGGACACAAGTATCTTTCTCCCATGCTCCGGCGCGCGGTGGTCAAGGCTTAAGTTTAGAGCGCTCTGCCTCCACCGCGCGCTTCGAGTCGTGCAGCGTGCGTGCCCGCGCCAACGCGCGTTTGCCTTCTTCGTTTCTTCCTAACTGCAACAGCAGCCTTCCCAACTGGTAATGACCGTCGGCAATCGAGTCGTTGAGTTTGATCGCCGCGCGCAGTTCCTCGACGGCGCGCGCGGCGTCTCCGGTCTGCTGCAACGCGCGTCCGAGCGCGTAGCGTGTGTCGAACTCTTCCGGGTAGCGCTGCGCGCCCAGTTCGAGCAGCGGCAGTGCGCGCGCGGCGTCGCCTCTGGTGAGGTAGAGGTCTCCGAGGGTAAAGGCGGCGCGCGCATCCTTCGGTTCCCGCTTGAGAACTTC
Organism: Pyrinomonadaceae bacterium; assembly: GCA_050748185.1. Lineage (GTDB taxonomy): Bacteria > Acidobacteriota > Blastocatellia > Pyrinomonadales > Pyrinomonadaceae > JACCRA01. The sequence goes on along the minus strand of JBOGOY010000113.1, from coordinate 2,696 downwards.
GGTCAGCACCCGCTCGGCTTCGTCGTAGCGGTAGAGTTTCCAGTAGAGGTATCCGAGGCCGTAGCGCGTGGCGTTTGATTCGGGGGCGAGCGCGACGGCGCGCTCATAGGCCTGAGCGGCTTCCGTCGTGCGGTGTGCGCCGTCGAGTGCGTCGCCGTACATGGCCCACAAATGACCCGTCCCGCCGTCTTCAAGGTCAAGTCGCCGGCGCAGCACGGTGGCCGCTTCCTGAAAGCGCCGCTGCCGTATGAAGGTCTGAGCCGCCAACTCCAGCAGTCCGGCGTCGCGCGGCACGCGCGCGAGGAGTTGCGCGAGTTCGCGGCTCGCTTCGGGAAACCGCTCGACGCCGACGAGCGCGACCGCCAATGCGCGGCGCACGCCTTCGTTTTCAGGCTCAAGCGTCAACGCGCGGCGCAGCGGAGCGAGAGCCTCTGCGGACTGACCGGCGCGGACATGGGCCAGTCCGAGGTTGAAATGTGCGCCGGAGATTTTCGGATCAAGCTGAACGGCGCGTCGCCACGCCTCGAGCGCTTCGCGCGTCTTGTCTTGCCGGTTGAGCGCCACCCCGAGATTGGTCCATGCGCGCGCGTCGGTCGGCGCGGCAGCGACAACTTGCCGCCATGCACGTTCCGCCGCCGGCCAATCGCCTGCCCGCTCGTAAGCCTGCGCTCGTTCGTAGCCGGCGCGCAATATTTCGGGTCCGTGACCTTCGCCGGCCGTCTGCGCCGCGACCGCGTATGCGGCGAGGCAGAGCATGATCACCGACTGGAAAAATCTGAGCGACATGGTTGAGTAGCTTAGCGAGTGAGGGATCGTTAAACAAGGAGGGAACCGGAGGTTTTAATCGAGGGTTCGAGCGGTGCAAGTTAACAGGTCGAAATCTCTCTTGAGGTGAAGGAACATCATGATGCAACTGATTCAGACACATTCCATCCGTTTGACGTTAGCCGCGTTCGCCTGCGCCGTCGGCCTGTTGTGGGCGGCCCCCCCTGAAGTGCGGGCGCAGACCGTCACCGGGACGATGCAAGGCGTCGTCACGGATCAAGCCGGGGCCGTCATCCCCGGTGTGACCGTCACGATCCGCAACGTCGAGACGGGCCAAGAACGCACCGTTACGACCAACGACGAAGGCGCTTACAGCGCGCCGTTCCTGCCGCTCGGCAAGTACAGTGTGAACGCCTCGATCGCGAACTTCGGCCGGGTCACACAAGAAAATATCGAAGTGACTTTGAATCAAATCATTGTCACTGATTTTGAACTGCGGCCGGCGGTCAACGAAGACATCACTATCACGACGGAAGAGGCGCAGATCAACACGAGCAATGCCGAGGTTAAAGGTTCGCTCAACGCGCAGCAGATTCTCGACAAGCCGACTTTTAATCAAGGCAACTTCCTGACGCTGGCTGAGACCTTCACCGGCTTTCAAGAGAACCCGACCTCGGGGCAGAACAATCCGACCGCTTCCTCCGGCTCCTCCATCAACTTCAACGGGACGGGCACGCGCGGCGCGACCTTCCAGATTAACGGCGTCAACAACGACGACTCTTCCGAGAACCAGAACCGGCAGGGCGCGTCGCTCTCGACCATCAAAGAGTTTCAGGTGATCACCAACAACTTCACCGCCGAGTTCGGGCGCGGCTACGGCGCGGTCGTGCTGGTCCAGACCAAATCGGGCACCAACAACATTCACGGCGACGCCTATCTTTACCATAACGACAGCGCCCTGAACGCCACCAACAACGTCTTCAACCCCGGCGCAAGAAAGGCGGTCAACCGCCGTAACCAATTCGGGTTTACCACCGGCTTTCCCATCTTGCAAAATCGGCTGTTCGGCTTCGTCAGTCTGGATCACACGGAGAACACGGGCGCGAACAATCTCTCGCGCGACGTGTTCACCGCCGCCGAACGCAACCCCGCCAACTGGTTCCTGCAAACCCCGGCCAACAACACGCCGGCTAACCGCGCTTTCATTCAATCGGTCATTGACCGCTTCCAGAACGTGCTGCCGAACGACCCCGCGAGCGGCCCCCGTGTCTTCCGCGGTCAGCAGGGCTTCGACTTCCCGGCGCGCGATTATTCGGGGCGCTTCGACTGGAACCCGCGCGAGTCCGACAATATCTTCGGCCGCTGGCAGTACACGCGCCAGCGCTTCACCGCCGACGACCTCATCATCGGCGAGCGCGCCGATCAGAACAACAAGCAACAGAATATCGGCCTGACGTGGACGCACCTCTTCTCGGAGAGGACCGTCGGCGAATTCCGCTACGGCCTCGGCCTGCGGACCACGCTCGTCGGTATCGCCGCCGGCAACGACACTCCGATCATCCGCTTCGCTAATACCGCTCCCGTCGGCACACAGTCAACCATCGGGAGCGCGGGCGGCTTCCCTATTCAACGTTACCAGACCGACCATCAGTTCGTTTACAACCTTTCGACGCTGCTCGGCAGTAGGCATTACGTCAAGGCCGGTACAGACATCCGCCGGCAGCGGCTTGACGACCTCGCCGACAGCTTCTCGCGCGGCTTTTACAACTTCACCAGCACAGCCACTGTCCTTTGCAACAACATCAACTACGGGAACGGCTTCAACGCCTTCCTCAACGGCTGTGTCGGCAACTTCCAGAAGGGGTTCGGGCCGTTCTTCCTCGAGAACCGGATCAACGAGTCGAATTTCTACATCGAAGACAACTGGAAGG
>JBOGOY010000112.1:0-8676 GCA_050748185.1 Pyrinomonadaceae bacterium | reverse complement strand
GACGCCGTGGTACGACAACTGGAATGGGCTTAACCGCTGTGCGGAACCGTGGTGCCCGAACACTTATTATCACGGCTATCACGCCGTCGATTACTACGCGGTCGAGGACCGCTTCGGGACGATGGAAACTTTGCGCGAACTGGTCCAGCGGGCACACGCGGTCGGCCTCAAAGTCATACAGGATCAGGTCGCCAATCACGTTGGCTCGCAGCACCCGTGGGTTAAAAACCCGCCGCTTGATAGCTGGTTCCACGGCACGCTTGAAAGGCACTCCAAAAACCCTTTCCGCAACGACCTCTTCGTCAACCCGCACACGACCGAGGCGGAGCGCCGCCCGAACCTCGACGGTTGGTTCTCGGACGACCTGCCGGACCTGAATCAGGAAGAGCCGGAGGTCGCGCGCTACGAGATTCAGAACGCGCTGTGGTGGGTCGGCATCACCGGCATCGACGGCATCCGGCAGGACACGATCCAGTATGTGCCGCGCCTGTTCATACGCGACTTGAACGCGGCGCTCGACCGCCAGTACCCGCGCCTGTGGATGGTCGGCGAAGCTTGGCACGAAGAGGCGGCGCACCTCTCCTTTTTCCTCGGTGGGCGCGCCGGCTGGGACGGCGTGGACACGAGGCTCGACTCGGTCTTCGATTTCTTCCTCTGGCGCAACTCGCTCGAAGTTTTTACGGGCAAGCGGCCGGTGCGGGCCTTGCGCGACGCGCTGCGTCTCGACGCGGTGTACGCGGACGCCGCGCGCGTCGTGACGATGACCGGCAACCACGACACGCCGCGAGTCGCTTCCATGCAAGGCATGACGCCCGAAGGCGCGATGCTGCACCATGCGTTTCTGTTCACCGTGCGCGGCACGCCGCAATTCTACGCCGGCGACGAGATCGCGCTCGAAGGCGGCGGCGATCCCGATAACCGCCGCGACTTTCCCGGAGGCTTCCCCGGTGATGCGCGCAACGCCTTCGAGCCGGCGGGCCGCACCGAGCGCGAGCGGCGGATGCACACTTGGGTCCGCGAGTGGTTGAAACTTCGCCGCGAGCACGCGGCCATCCGGCACGGACGCACGATTGATCTCTTCTACGACGAAGACGCTTACGCCTACGCCCGGCAGGACGCCGAAGAGACCGTCATCATCGCGCTCAATCGCGCCGCCGTGCCAAAGACCGTCACGGCCCCGGCCTCGTTCATTAACGCCACAAACGGCGCGCGTCTCGTGCCGCTACTCGTCGCGACAGAGGGAACGACGGTCGCGAACCACACGATCAGTTTCGGCGTCCCGGCGCGGACGGCGGTGGCCTACAAAGTAAGGATGAAGGATGAAGGCGGAAGGATGAAGTAAAAGCAGATGTCTTAGCTTCATCCTTCATCCTTCCGCCTTCATCCTTTCTTTACTTGTCTGTCCGCGATCACTGTTGTAAAAATTAACTCGATTCCCCGCTTTGTCCATTCAGACAACCGAGAGGTTCTGACGTGAGCTTTCCACGTGCGAGCGGCATCCTGCTGCACCCGACCAGCCTCCCCGGACGGTTCGGCATCGGCGATCTCGGCGGAGAGGCCTACGCCTTCGTGGACTTTCTCGCCGGGGCGGGGCAGCGCCTCTGGCAGGTGCTGCCGCTTGGTCCCACGGGCTACGGCGACTCGCCTTATCAGTGCTTCTCGGCCTTCGCCGGCAACTCTTACCTCGTCAGCCCCGAGCGACTTCTGTCCGACGGTTTGCTCGACCAACGCGACATGGACGCCGCGCCTCATTCAGACCCGGAACGGATAGACTTCGGCGCGGTGATCGAATTCAAGCGCAGTCTGTTGGGGAAAGCGTTCGAGAAATTCAAAGGCGGGGCGGGCGGCCCACTTTTGCGCGACGAGTTTGCGGACTTCCGCCGGCGCGAGGCAGCTTGGCTTGAAGACTACGGGCTGTACCGCGCAATGAAGGACGCGCGCGGCGGCGCGGCGTGGAACCGTTGGGAAGCGCCGTTGGTCGGGCGCGACCCCGGCGCATTAGGCGCGGCGCGCGCGCACTTGAAGGAAGAGATCGAGGCGCATCAGTTCAACCAGTTCCACTTCTTCCGCCAGTGGGTGGCGCTCAAAGAGTATTGCGCGGAGCAGGGCATCAGCATCGTCGGCGACATCCCGATCTTCGTCGCGCACGACTCGGCCGACGTGTGGACCAACCCACGCCTCTTCAAGCTCAACCCGGACGGCAGCCCGCGCGTCGTCGCCGGCGTCCCGCCCGACTACTTCAGCGCGACCGGACAACTCTGGGGGAACCCTCTGTACGACTGGAACCAGATGCGAGCCGAAGGCTTCCGCTGGTGGATCGAGCGTGTGCGCGCGGTGTTGCAGTTGGTGGATGTGGTTCGCATCGATCACTTTCGCGGTTTTGCGGCGAGTTGGGAGATTCCGGGCGGCGACAAGACGGCGGAGCGCGGCCGTTGGGTCACTGCGCCGGGCCGCGAACTGTTCACCGCCATCCGTGCCGCGTTCGGCGAAAAGCTGCCGATCCTCGCCGAAGACCTCGGCGTGATCACGCCCGACGTCGAAACCCTGCGCGACGACTTCGGCTTCCCCGGAATGCGGATTCTCCAGTTCGCCTTTGGTGGCGATCCGAAGAACACGGACCTGCCGCACAACTATCATTGTAACGTCGCCGTCTATACAGGGACGCACGACAACGACACCACCGCCGGCTGGTTCAACTCGCAGGCCGGCGCGGGCTCCACCCGCACGGCCGCACAGATCGAGCGCGAGCGCGCCTTCTGCCTCGCATATCTCAACGCCGCGGGGCGCGAGATTCATTGGGACTTCATCCGCGCCGTGCTCGCCTCGGTCGCCGACACCGCGATCATCCCCTTGCAGGACGTGCTCGGCCTCGGCAACGACGCGCGCATGAACCTGCCGAACAGCACCCAAGGCAATTGGTCTTGGCGCTATCGCAAGGAGGCGCTGACCGCGGAGACGAGAGAGCGACTGAAGCATCTGACCAAACTCTACGGCCGTGCCCCCGCAAGGGAAGCAGATGCGGCCGCGCCGGAAGAAGCACCGGCAATAAAATCAGGTAAGCAGGGTTTGAAGGGCATGGAAGCGAACTAACCACCGAGACGCGGAGATTACGCAGAGGTCGCGCAGAGCAGATAAGCATTAGATTTGAGATTTCAACTTTGAAACCTGCATTTGAGATTTCAAATTTGAAATCTCAAATTTAAGATTTCCACTCCTCCGTGCTTCTCCGCGTGATCTCCGCGTCTCGGCGGTAAACGATCCTGCCGCGCCACTCAACCGTCATTGAAACTTCGTCGCAGGCTCGTCATTTATGAACACTGGAACACGTCAACAACTCGCGCGGCGGTCAGCGCTGCTCGTCGTCATCTGCTGCGCTTTCAACACCGCCACGGCCCAGAGCCGGCCGGAAGTCTCGAAGGTCGAGCCGCCGTCTTGGTGGATTGGTTCGACCATGAACCCGGTGCGCGTGATGGTCCGCGGCCGTAATCTGCACGGGGCCAGAGTCGAGCCCGCGGCCATCGGAGGAGGGGTCCAGACGGGCCTCGCGCGCATCAACCCGGCGGGCACGTATCTGTTCGTTGACGTGTTCATCGACCCGCGGGCCACGCCCGGCGTGCGGCAGTTGCGAATTACCACGCCGGCGGGCATGGGCGACGCGCCGTTTGAGATCACTGCGCCACTCGCGCGCACCGGGCGCTTTCAGGGGTTCACGACCGACGACGTGATGTACCTAATCATGCCGGATCGCTTCGCCGACGCCGACCGCGCCAACAACGATCCGCCGCAGTCGCGCGGCCTCTACGATCGCAAGCGGCCGCGCCACTATCACGGCGGCGATTTGCAGGGCATCATCGAACGTCTGCCCTACCTCAAAGAACTCGGTGTCACCGCCCTCTGGCTCAACCCGTGGTACGACAACGTCAACCACCTGAACGAGAAGGAGACTTACCCCGAGGTGGAGGGTGGCCCGAAGCGGCCGATCACCGATTATCACGGCTACGGCGCGGTCGATTTCTACGGCGTCGAAGAGCACTTCGGCGACTTGGCTAAGTTGCGCGAGTTGGTCGAGCGGGCGCACGCCTCGGGCATCAAGATCATTCAGGACCAAGTCGCCAATCACTCTGGTCCCTATCATCCGTGGGTCAAAGACACGCCGACGCCGACTTGGTACAACGGCACCGAAGCGAACCATCTCGCGAACAGTTTCCAGACGTGGGTGCTGCACGACCCGAACGCCGCTTACCGCCAGCACCGAGAGACGATGGACGGCTGGTTCATAGACATCCTGCCCGACTTCAATCAGCGCGACGAAGAGGCGGCGCGTTACATCATTCAGAACACACTCTGGTGGATCGGCGTGACCGGCATGGACGCCGTCCGGCAGGACACTTGGCAATACGTCCCGAACCATTTCTGGCGCGACTGGATGGCCGCGATCAAGCGCGAGTTCCCGCGGGTCAACGTGGTCGGCGAGGTCTTGGACGGCGACGCGGCGCACGTCGCATTCTTTCAGGGCGGGCGCACGCGCTATGACGGCGTGGACTCGGGCCTCGACACGCTCTTCGACTTCCCGCTCCACTTTCAGATTCGTGACGTCTTCGGCAAAGGCGAGTCGATCGTCAAGGTGGCGCAGGTGCTCGCGCAGGATCAACTCTACCCGAACCCGGACGTTCTGGTGACGCTGCTCGGCAACCACGACGTACACCGCTTCATGAACGAGAAAGGCGCGACCGTCGCCGGCTTGAAACTCGCCCAGACGCTCGTCATGACCGTGCGCGGCACGCCGCAACTCTACTACGGCGACGAGATCGCCATCGGCGGCGGCGGCGATCCCGATAACCGCCGCGACTTTCCCGGAGGCTTCCCCGGTGATGCGCGCAACGCCTTCGAACCGGCGGGCCGCACGCCCGAACAGCAGGAAGTTTTCGAGCACGTCAAACGCCTCGCGCGCGTCCGCGCCGAACTCGAACCACTGCGCCGCGGTCGTCAGTTCAATCTCTACTACACAGATCAGCAGTTCGCCTTTGGCCGCGCGACGGACACCAGCACCCCGGTCATCGTCGCTTTCAACAACGACACTAAACCCGCGACGCTCGATATTCCGGTCAAAGCCCTGCGCCTCACGGACGGCGCGACGCTCACGGATCGCCTCGGCGTCATCACCGCCAACATCCGCGTCGAGAACGGCGCGATCAAAATCAATCTGCCCGCGCGCGCGGCGGCCATTTTGGCTCAGCGATAAGCAAAGTGCATCACGAGCGAAGGGCATCACGCGAGGTCTGAGGGTGGCGCAAACAAACAAGCGCTTTGTTTCGTCAGGAACATCTGAAAATAGCCCAGCGATTTATCGCTGGGAAAATCGTAGGCGAAAAATGGAGTCCCGTAGAGACGGCTGAAAAGCGATGCCACACTCATCCGCAGGCCGGCAAACACGGCTACGCGGACGTGCCTGCTTACTGCCCTCGAAGTTCGGCCTGCTCGGCTACGCCGAATCCTTGCGCGACCACGTTCGCAAGGTGGGGGCCAACGTCCGCGTCTTCAACTTCTGTCCCGGCCTCGTGGACGTGGAGCGCACTGGCCCCGAAGAAGAGCCGCGCCCCGGCTTCGTCCACCCGCGCAACATGGCGTGCACACTCATGTACGCGCTTCAGCTAGACCGGAACGTGGTGGTCGAGGACATCAATTTGTACGCAAGATGAGAGAGCAGATGCTGGATGTCAGATGTCAGATACTGGTCTGTGCTTTCTCTAACATCTGACATCTGACATCTGATTTGAGAGGAGCGACGCCGATGACGACGCAGCACAAACCGCGCTTGAGTTTCTGGCAGATCTGGAACATGAGTTTCGGGTTCCTCGGCATTCAATTCGGCTGGGGCTTGCAGTTGGCGAACATGAGCGCCATTTACACGTATCTCGGTGCTAACGCTGACGACGTGCCGCTCCTCTGGCTGGCCGGCCCGGTCACAGGTCTGCTGGTGCAACCGATTATCGGCTCGATGAGTGACCGGACGTGGAACCGCCTCGGGCGGCGTCGTCCTTACTTTCTGGTCGGGGCGATTCTCGCTTCCGTCACTCTCTTCCTGATGCCGAGCGCTGGCGAGTTAGCGAGAGGCGTCGGCGGCGCGGTTATTACAGGCGTAGCGATGGCCGCGACGCTGCTGTGGATTCTCGACGCCTCGATTAACGTCTCGATGGAGCCATTCCGCGCGTTCGTCGCGGACAAGCTCAATATCGAGCAGCGGACGGCGGGCTTCGTGATGCAGTCTTTCTTCATCGGCATCGGTGCCTCGCTCGCCAACGCCCTGCCGTATCTCTTTCGCCAGTTCGGCGTCGAAGGTACTACCGCGAGCGGCATCCCTCTCACTGTGCTGTACTCGTTCCGGATCGGAGCGGTCGCGTTCCTCATCGCCGTACTCTATACGGTACTGACGACACGCGAATACCCGCCTGATGACATGGCGGCCTTCGAGCGCAGACGACTTGCTTACCGCAACGCCGGTAATGTTTTCAGCCGGATTCTGTTAGTTGTGCGCGAACTTCTTAAGGAGATTGCCGCTGCGATACGTGAGATGCCGGCGACGATGAAACAACTCGCCGTCGTCCAGTTCTTCACGTGGCTCGGACTGTTTTGCATGTGGATGTTCTACGGGCTGATGACCTCTTATCACGTCTTCAACGCGCCGAATTCCACCACGCAACGCTTTCGCGAAGGCGGCGAGTGGGGGGGGCTGATGTTCGCCGTCTATTCGATCACATGCTTCGCTATCGCCTTCGCCCTGCCGAAACTCGCCGCCGCGACTTCACGCAAATCCGTCCACGCCATTGCGCTCACCTGCGGCGGCTTGGGTCTGCTGTCATGTTACGCCATCGAAAGCAAGGAACTGCTGATCCTCACGATGGTCGGCGTCGGCATCGCGTGGGCGTCAATTCTCTCGATGCCTTATGCGATTCTCTCCGGAGCCTTGCCGCCCGCGCGCATGGGCGTTTACATGGGCGTCTTCAACTTCTTCATCGTCATCCCTGAAATCATTGCCGCGACGACCTTTGGCCGCATCATCCGCGCGTTGTTCGGCGAGAATAGCACCGTCGCGCCGCTCTATGTCGTGATGGCAGGCGGTGCCTTTATGCTTCTGGCCGCCGCCGCTTGCCTCCTGCTGGTGCGCGACACGGTCGAACGCGACGTGCCGGAGGCGGCAGTCATCCGCGGCGCCGAGCACACCCCGCTGATTCCGCAGGGCTCGGCGCAGCCGGTGCCGAGCACGGGGTTAATTGATGACACCGAACGGCGCTCTTAGGTTGCGCGCTGGGCGTTCCAAGCGCGAAGCGGAGTTGACTAAAGAATTCATTACGGGCGGGACATGATCGTGCTGCCGTCTAAAGTGTGGTGTTGTTGCCAGCGCGCCGGAGATGGCGCGCTGAGAACGAGAAAGGGCGTGGGCTTGATGGGGTCGAAGATTACCTGTGCATTGTCTTTACTGTTCGTGATGTTATGCGCTGAAAGCGTCGCAGCCTGTTCGTGCGGCGGGAGCGGCGCGCCGTGCGAGGCTTATGGGAGGGCGAGCGCCGTGTTCGTCGGCACGGTGACGAGTGTCAGGCAACGCAAGATTGATTCTGTCGAAGTAGAGCGCAAGCGCGAAGACGCGAGCGAGTATCTGCCGGCGCTGGTGTACACCTTCGCGGTTCAGGATTCCTTCAGTGGAGTCGGCGTCGGCGAAGTGGAAGTCGGCAGCGGCAGCGGCGGCGGCGACTGCGGTTATGAATTCGTCAAGGGGGCGCAGTACGTCGTCTACGCTTACCGCGATCCGCGCAACAACCTGCTCTCGACCAGCATCTGCACGCGCACGAGGCCTGTGACGGCGGCCGACGAAGACCTCGCCTTCTTACGTAGCCTGTCCGGGCGGGCGGGCGGCGTGACGATCTCCGGCGCGGTACGCATGTCGCACCACTCGGCCGCAGTTGGCGCACCACCGCCCGCGGACAAAAGGCTCGCCGGGCTCCCGCTCGTCATCGAGGGCGAAGGCGTGCGGCGCGAACTCCGCACGGATGCAGATGGGCGCTACGAGGTGACAGGACTCAAAGCCGGAACCTACACGATCAAAGTTGCCTTGCCCGACGAACTGTTCACATATCGCGCCGAGGAGAAGGTGACGCTGACGGAACGCGGCTGCGGCAACGCCAGCTTCTACGTCGCGGACAACGGACGCATCAGCGGGACCGTGTTTGACGCCGACGGGCAACCCGTGTCGAAAATCCTGCTGTACCTGATGCGCGCCGAAGACGTAGGCGCAGAGCGACCGCAGTGGACTTATGCCGAGGCCGACGAGGCAGGACAATTCACCTTCCGGCCGCTCGCGCCGGGCAGTTACCTCATCGGTGTGCGGCTGGGCGGACTGAGCTTTCCCGACGCGGCGGGCAACGCCTATCCGCGAACCTTTTACCCCGGCGTGAGCGAAGCGACGCAGGCGACGCTCATCACCCTCAGTCGCGCGGGCGAGCACGTCTCCGAGCGTGTCTTTCGACTGCCGCCGCGCCTCGTTGAAAGAATCATTGGAGGCTCTGTGGTATTGCCGGGCGGTCGTTACGCGGCGAAAGCTTTCGTCACTTATCAGGAACTCGGTGAAGCGAACTCTTCGTCGAGTTACGGCGCGGAGAGCGACGAGCAGGGGCGTTTCAA
>JBOGOY010000111.1:0-8683 GCA_050748185.1 Pyrinomonadaceae bacterium | reverse complement strand
ACCTTTGATCGGCCCCGCTCGCGTCTTCGCGTCGCTCTTTTCATGATCGTGGTCGAAATTTCATTGCGTCGCGGTGCGTCGCCTGATGGCGTCTGCCGTTAGTGCGGCTTGCTTTTTGATCTCCTCCGACATCCCGGCCACGCCCTGCGCGTAGCGTTCAACTTCGGGCAAATCTTCCTTCAGGCCGACGACGTAGAGAGCGCGCAAGGATTCCCACACGCTGCCGCCGTCAGGTCCGAGCACGACCAACTCGCCGCCCTCTGAAATCTGCGCGCCGCCGGCGGCCAACACTTTCTCGACGGGGCCGGGCAGCGGCGAACGCACCTCTAACGTGTGCCCCGAAACGTCTGTGACGCGCGCGAGCATTGCCTCGCGTTTCACCCGCGAGCCTTCAGGAAGGGCGGAGGCAAGCGTCCCGCCGACGGGCGATTTCACGGCGTAGGGGCGCAGCATCGCCAGCAGTTCCGCCCGCCCGCCCGCGTCGTTAAAGCGCACTAACGCGAGCGCGGCGTTGCGGCGCACGATTGGCTCCGGATCGCTGGTGAGTTGGCGGAGAGGGACTAGGAATCCGGCCGCCCGGTTGTCCTGCCCCATCACCCACGCCGCCGTCATCCGCACGTCCGTCTGGCTGTTTCCGGCGAGGGCGATGATTTGAGGGTACCAACGTTTCACCTCTTCGTCGCCGCGCTCCATCCGCTCGGCCAGTTGCGCCAGCGCGTGTTGCGCGTGGCGCGGGTTCTTCTCTTCCCCCAGATATTCCCCGATCTCCTCGTCGTTGAGCTGGCGTCCGAACCAAGTCCCGTACCAATACATGAACGGCACGACGACGAACAGCACGGCCACGACGGCGAGCGGCCACGGCGTGCGGCGACGAGTTGGCATCTGCTCCGATGTCCCCGGCGACGTTAGCGGGTGGTGGTTGTTTGAAGCTGTTTCGGCCATCAGGACTGCGTGCTATTTAGCCAGTTCAACGCGACGGGTAAAGATGATAGAGCATTAGGTAAACGATCACTCCCGTGACCGAGACATACAACCAGAGCGGCAGGGTCCAGCGCGCGATCTTGCGGTGCAAACCGAACTCGCCCCGCCGTGCGCGCCGGAGCGTCATGATGATGAGCGGCACAATCAACGCGGCCAGCACCGTATGCGTGAGCAGGATCGTGAAGTAGAAGGGCCGCGCCAGCCCCTGCCCCGTGAAGCGCGTCGAGCCGTGCTGGTAATGATAAGTCAGGTAAGAAACCAGAAAGGCGCACGAGACCACGACGGCCGAGATCATGCAGGTCAGGTGCGCTGTAATGCGACCGCGGCGGATAAAGTATAAGCCGGTCACGAGCAGCAGGAAGCTCGTCGCGTTCAGCGTCGCGTTCAGGTGCGGGAGCAGTGAAAAGTCCATGAGAGAGATGAAAACACAAAGACCCCAAGTCGCAAAGTTTCAGAGACTAGACTGAACGCTAAACAGTGACGGGTGACAAGTGACAAGTGCCAAGCAAGCGTAAAAGACTGTGCGGGTGGCGTGAGCAGGTGGGCCTGACACGGCCGGACTTACTGGCTAAACGCGGCGGCGACTGACGCAGTGTCTTCGTAAGAGTAGAACGACACAACCTTGCCGTCGCGCAGCCTGAAGGCCATTGCCCACGGGTTGTCGAAAGCGCGGCTGGTCGCGCGCACTCGGCCGCGCTCGAAACCTAAGGCGACGACCGCGTCGCCCTGTGCGATGAACTCGCGCGGCTCGAATCGCTCGAACTCGACCGCGCCGCCGAGCGCCTCAAAGAACCGCAAGACTTCCGCCCGCCCACGCCGCATTCCGGCGTAGGGGATCACGTCGGGCGGCCCCGGAATGAACCACTCGACCTCTTCCACGAGCGCGCTCAGAACCGCGGGAACGTCGCCCCGCCCGAAGCTCGCGAAGATCTGTTCGACGACGACGACGTTTTCACGCTCGCTCATTCAGTCCCCTTCTTCGCCGCCGCACCGTGGGCCGGCTTTTTGGCCGCCCCCGCCGGCCGCTGTGAGATTTTCTCAAAGCCGCAGCGCTCGCACTGCCACAACGGGAAGACTTCGGTCGGATCGTCCTTGCTCTCATAGACGGCGCGCAGCGAGGGCACGATCTTCCCCCCGCATTGCGGGCACACCGTCCCGCGCACGCCCTGCCGGCTGTTGTCACGGACTTCGAGTTGTTCGTCGGCCATAATTCGTCAGCTTCTCACGGCTCTTCGCCGGGAGAGTTACGCTTTTTATAAGCAACGTAGAAGATCGCGCAGAAGACCGTCACCGGCGGAGTCAAGAGCAGCAACACCGCCAGATTCAGATTCCGTGCCGCCGCCCCGTCGAGGCTCTCAGCCGCCGCCTTGCACAGCGCACACTGGCCCGACGCGGGCAGGCTGACCAGCGCCAGCACCGACGCGAGCGTGAACAAAGGAAGAGCGAGCCGGCCGGCAAAAGTATTCATCCACGAAGTCACACGAAACAGCATGAAACCGCGCCACCCGCCGGCTACTTTCTGCTTCGTGCCACTTCGTGTTGTTTCGTGGATCATCCGTATCTGTCTAACGGCGCCACCGCCATCAAATCATTAAGGGCGCAAGTTGTGCAGCCGGAAGCCGTCCGGGAAGAAGATGAACAGCAGGCAGATGCAGATCACCAGCACCGGCACGAGCGTCAGGACGAGGCTCAGCCGCTCGTACCGCAGGTGCATGAAGTAGGCCACGATGAGCGCGGCCTTGATGAGCGAGAGGCCGATAAGGATCGTCAGCATCAATGTCAGGCCGACTTCGATGTAAGCAAGCAGAACCTCAATCACCGTCAACCCGAGCAGCGCCGCGAGGACACCGAGAAACAGTTTCGTCGAGCCGGCAAAGTGGACGTCTTCGGCGGGCGCGGCATTGGTCCCGTCGTCCACCTCCAGCATGTTTTTGAACAGGCCGTTCTGGTAGGCCCACAACGCCGGGCTGAACAGGAAGGCGCCGGCCAACAGCAGGCAGACGGCCGTCATAAAGAGCCCGTCAATCGTCAGCATGTCGCCGGCCCAGCGCAGATTTGAGACCGCGAGCAGCACGAAGCCGGCGGCGATGATCAGGCAGACCAGATTCAACAACAGATCCTGCTTCCGCAGGAGCCCTTTTAGCGTGGCGAGACGGCTGCTCATGTGCTTGGTCCCTCGACTTTCGTGGCTGCGCTCAGTGGCCCGCGCCGGCGACGGCATTGACGACGCCTTTGTAGTCAACCGACATCAGGTAGATCAGCGGGAAGACGAACATCCAGACGAGATCGACGAAGTGCCAGTAGAGTCCGCTGATCTCCACGTCCTCGTGCGTCGCCTTCCTGATCCTGAGCGCGACGAATCCGAGGTAGAGGACGCCGGTGAAGACGTGAAACATGTGCAGCCCCGTGATCGCGAAGAAACTCGCGCCGAACAGCGGCGAGGCCTCGGGCCACGCCTTGAGCCACGCCTGCGGCAAGACGATCACGCCCCCGGCCTTCTGGCTGTAGCGCATCCCGTCGTCGATGAGGTGCTGCCATTCAATAAGGTGCAGGACGAGGAAGGCAATGCCGCCGAGCATCGTCGCGCCGATCCAGCGACGGGCCGCGCGCTTGTTCCTGCGCGCCGAGGCCGAGACCGCCATCACCATCGTGAAGCTCGATGCCAGCAGGCAGAGCGTCATCACCGTGGAGAAGACGATGCTCGGATAGAACGGAAAAGGTGTCGGCCACTCGGCGCTCGACATCCGCATGTAGCTATACCCGATCAACATCGCCGAGAACGTCAGCGCGTCCGAGACGATGAAGAGCCACATGCCGAGTTTCTTGTGCCCGACGCGGTACGGAAGTGTCCCGCCGTCCCAGTCCGACGCCGCGATGTTGTCCACCGCTTGTGCGTGTGTGCTCACCCTTTCACCTCCAGAGGAAAAGGAGTCCGAAGAGATAGACCCAGAGCCCGTCCATGAAATGCCAGTAAATCCCCATCGCATCCGCTCCGGCACGCTCGCGCTCGCTCGCCCTCGCGTCAGGCAAGGTGTGCCGCGCCCGCAGAGTTCGCAGCCACAGATACGAGAGGCCGAGGACGCCGAGCAACAGGTGCAGCCCGTGCAGCGCGGTCAGCAGGTAGAAGAAAGAACTGTGCGGGTTGGTAGCGAGGTAAATGCCCTGCGCCACCAACTGCCGCCACGCCAATACCTGCGTGAGCAAAAACCCGACCCCGAGCAACAGCGAGACCACAAGCCAACGCTGATACGCGCGCGGGAAATCGCGCTTCAGCGACCGCCGCGCGATCTCGTAAGTGACGCTACTCAGGAGAATGAGCCCCGTACTAACCCACATCAGCGACGGCACGCCGAACGTCTGCCACGTCTGCGTGCTGTCGGCGCGGAAGACGTAGGCGCTCGTCAGGGCGGCGAACAGCATCATGATTGACGCGAGCGCGACCCACATTCCGATGCGGTATTGCTGATGCGGCGAGTGGTCCCCATCTTTGCCGCTACCGCCACCGCCGCCGCCGCCCTTCGGCCCGCGCGAGCCGTTCCCGTTCGGGCGCGAGCCCGGCCCCCCCTTCAGCCCGATGTTAACCCGGTCACGTGGCTTCTCCGCCGTCCTAGTGTTGACCATTGGTACTGACATGACCATTCCCCTTGCCCGCGTGCTCGCCCTCGACTTCTGTCGCCTCAGAGACGAGCGAGACGTTCGGCCTGCTTTCGTCCGGCGTCGTCTGCATCACGTAATCTTCCGGCGCGCCCGGCACGGCATATTCGTAAGCTCCGCGATAGACGACCGGATGCTTACCGCCGAAATTGTCGAACGGCGGTGGCGAAGTAGTCGCCCATTCGAGCGTCGTCGCTTCCCACGGGTTATCGCCGGCCCGCTCGCCTTTGAAGAGGCTCCAGAAGAAGTTGAACAGGAAAATGAATTGCGCCGCCGCGGTGACAAAGGCGGCGATCGTCACCAGCAGCACCAGCGGATCAACGTTGCGTAAAAACTCATATTCCTGAAACGACGAGTAGCGTCGCGGCATCCCGACGATGCCCATCATGTGCATCGGGACGAAGATGGCATAGACGCCGATGAACGTCGGCCAGAAGTGAATCTGGCCCATCCGCTCGCTCATCATCCGTCCGAACATTTTTGGGAACCAGAAATAGACGCCCGCGAACATCCCGAAGATCGCCGCCACACCCATCACGAGATGGAAGTGCGCGAGCACAAAGTAGGAATCGTGCATCGCCAAATCGAGCGAAGTCTGCCCGAGGACGAGGCCCGTGATGCCGCCCGCGACGAACAGCGAGACAAATCCGATCGCGAACATCATCGGCGTGGTAAAACGAATCCGGCCGCCCCAGAGCGTCCCCAGCCAGTTGAAAGTCTTGATCGCAGAGGGCACGCCGATCGAGAGCGTCAGCACCGAAAAGGCCATACTCGTGCGCGGGTCCATGCCGCTGATGAACATGTGGTGGCCCCAGACGAAAAAGCCCAAGAGTCCAATCGCGAACATCGCGAAGACCATCGCGCGGTAGCCGAAAATGGGTTTACGCGCGAAGGTCGCGAGCACATGAGACGTGAGACCCATGCCCGGCAGGATGGCGATGTACACCTCCGGGTGGCCAAAAAACCAGAACAAGTGCTGCCATAGGATCGGCGAGCCGCCCTTGTTGGGCAGGATGGTGTCCTTGAGGTAGAGGCCCGCCGGGATGAAGAAACTGGTCCCCGCGTGACGGTCCAAGAGCAGCAGCACGCCGGCCGCGAGCAGCACCGGGAACGACAGCAGCGCGAGGATCGCCGTCGTGAACCACGCCCAGCAAGTGAGCGGCATCCGCATCAGAGACATCCCGCGCGCGCGCATGTTCAGCAGCGTGGTGATGAAGTTGAGCGCGCCGAGGAGCGAAGCGACGCAGAAGATGGCGATGCTCGCGATCCACAGCGTCGCGCCCGCGCCCTGCCCCGGCCCCGCTGACGGCAGCGCGCTCAGCGGCGGGTAGCCGGTCCAGCCGCCGATGGGACCAATCGTGCCGCTGCCGCCGCCGCCGAGCATGACGCCCAGAGCCGACGTGCCCAACCATGCGTTGCCCTCGAAGAAGACGGCCGCAATGATCACGACGAGGCCGACGAACGTCACCCAGAACGAGAGCATGTTGAGGACCGGAAAGGCCATGTCTTCGGCCCCGATCTGGATCGGCAAAAAGTAGTTGCCGAAGCCGCCCTGCGGCGCGGTCGTCAACACGTAGAAGACCATGATCGTGCCGTGCATCGTGACCAGCGAGAGGTAGAATTCAGGCGTCATCTCTCCGCCCGGCGCGCCGGCCGGGAAGAACGTTTCGAGCAGCGTGATTTTCGAGTTCGGCCACGTCAGCTTCGCGCGCATCAACACCGACATGAACATCCCGACGAAGGCGGAGAAGAGCGCGAGCAGCAGGTATTGAATGCCGATCACTTTATGGTCGATGCTGAAGACGTATTTGCGGATGAACCCGGTCGGCGGGCCGTGCTGGTGGCCGTGCTGGGCGGCGGCGTGTGGCGCGTGTTCCTCGTGACCGTGAGTTTCAGTGGTGGATGCTTCCATTCCTTCAACACCTCTTATCGGGCAGGGCAGATTCCTCAGTTGCCAGTTCTGGTCATTAATTCATCGTTCATCATTCCGCATTCAACATTTCCCTACTGCCCCGGCTGGATGCCGAGTGGGTACTTGGCGTTCAGTTCGGTGATGCGCCTTGTAAATTGTGCGGGCGCGAGACTCATCAACTCGTCGTGCTCGGTCTGCGGCACCACGATCAAGAAACTCTTCATCTTGAAGTGAAGTTGCCCGCAGAGTTCGGCGCAGGCCAATTCGAAACGGCCGGTGCGGATGGGCTTAAAGTGCATCTTGAGCGTGAGGCCGGGCACGAGATCTTGCTTGTAGCGCAACTCTGGCACCCACAGATCATGTGTCACGTCTTTCGACTGAAGCAAAAGTTCGACTGGCCGGTTGACCGGCACGACGAGCGTCGTCACCACCGGATCGTCTATCGCGGCCGGGTCGCTTTCGTCGAGGCCGACGAAGTTCAGAGAGCCGTCGTCAATTTTGTCGGGCGAGGTCTTGCCGAACGTGTTGTCCGCGCCGGGGTAGTGAAAGTTCCACTGAAACTGCTGCGCGACGACATGGACCCGCGTCGAACCGGTCGGGGCTTCGTTGAGGTGGAGTTTGGCCCAGACGCGCTGCCCCATCAACCCGAGGCTAACGAAGATGACGAAGGTGACGCCCGTCCAGAGCATCTCCATCCGGTTGTTACCATGCGAATAGACGGCGCGCCCACGATCATTCCGCCGCGCGCCGTAGCGCCACACCGCGTAGCCCAAACCGATCTGCGCCAGCGCGAAGGTGACGCCGACGACGATGATCGTGATCAGGAACTGCCGGTCGTAAGCCTCGCCGTGTTCGACGATAGAGCGCGGCAACCACCACCGCCCGTTGACGAACAGCCACACGGACCCGATCGTCAACAGCCAGATTAAAACTCCGAGGACACGGCCCATTTGAAGCTCCTTTACGAGTAGCCAGTAGCCAGTAACCAGTAGTTAAGACACATCAACAATCAAGTTTCAGATGAGAGCGAACGACGATCCGCGTAAGACCTACTGACTTACTGGCTACTGGCTACTGACTACTGTTTCAACACCATTAGACCGAACAGCACCGGCAGGTAGAGCACGCTGGCGAGCAGGACGCGGCGGGCGTTGCGGTTCGAGAACGAAAGGAAAGCCGCGAGGCTGCTCCACAGGAAGAGCGCCCCGAGCAGGAGCGCGCCGTAGAAGTAGACGGCCCCGGCCATCCCCATCACCGCCGGGGCAAGGCTCACCGGAACCAGCATCAGCGTCCACAAGACGATCTGCTGCTTGGTCAGACGGCCGTCGGGTTCGACCACCGGCAGCATCTTGATGCCGGCGCGCTCATAGTCTTCCCGGTACATCCACGCGATGGCGAAGAAGTGTGGGAACTGCCACAGGAACAGAATGGCGAATAGCACCCACGCCTCGACGCTCAGTGAATTAGTGGCCGCGGCCCACCCAAGCAGCGGCGGGACCGCGCCGGGGAACGCGCCGACGAGGGTGGACAAGGAAGTGCGCGTCTTGAGCGGCGTGTACAGGAACAGGTAGCCGATGATGACGCCCAATCCGCACAGCGCCGACAACCAGTTGACCGCGAGGCCGAGGTAAAGTTCGGCGACGATGGTCAGCACGACTCCGAACCAGAGCGCGCTGGATGGAGACAGGAGGCCCGCGGGCAAGGGGCGCGCGACGGTGCGTCGCATCAAACGATCGAGGTCGCGCTCCATGTACTGATTGAGCGTGGCGATGCCGGACGAGAGCAGTGCGGTGGCGGCCATCGCGTGCAGGAAGGCGGCGAGCGCGAACGTGTCGCGGCTCCCCATAAAGAACCCGGCGGCGGTCGTCAGCACGACGAGGAAAGTGATGCGCGGCTTCGTCAACTCGACGTAAGCCGATAGTTTTTCGCGCACGGCGCGAGCGGGGACCAGAACTTCGATTCCGCCCCCGCCCGCCGTCCGCTCGATCTCTTCAACGACGAAACTTTTCATGTATTTTGGCCTTACTCGGAAAGATGAGCAGGCACTCCCACTGCGTGGGCGTTCCGTTTGCGGAATGCGGATTTCGGATTGCGGATTGCAAAACGGCTTTGTCTTTCAATCCGCAATCCGAAATC
>JBOGOY010000110.1:0-8744 GCA_050748185.1 Pyrinomonadaceae bacterium | reverse complement strand
GCTCGTCACTCACCACTCGTCACTCGTCATTGTCTCCATGCTTTTCAGACTATCCGAAGTTTTCAAATCCTACGGCTCGCAGGACATCCTGCGCGGCGCGTCCTTCCAAATTAACCCCGGCGAACACGTCGGCCTCGTGGGCCGCAACGGCGCGGGTAAGACCACGCTGTTTCGCATGATCACCGCCGAAGAGTCGCCCGACACGGGCGACGTGGTGCGCGCGCGCGGGCTGCGGCTCGGGCTGCTCGAACAGCACGTTGACTTCGAGCCGGGCGCGACCGTCCACGAATCCGCCCTCGCCGCCTTCGGCCGGCTGCAACAGATCGAGCACGAAATGCACGTGCTCGAACACCGCATGGCCGAGGCCGGCGGTGACGATCTCGATAAAGTGTTAGAGCGCTACAGCGAACTCCAGCACGAGTTCGAGCGCGAGGGCGGCTTCGAGTACGCGGCCCGCGCCGAATCGATTCTGCTCGGCGTCGGGTTCTCGCGCGAAACATGGCAGCTTGAAGTCGAGAAGCTTTCGGGCGGGCAGAAGAATCGGCTCGGCATGGCGCGCCTGCTGCTGGCCGAGCCGGACGTGTTGCTTCTGGACGAGCCGACGAACCACTTGGACGTGGCCGGCGTCGAGTGGCTCGAAGAATACCTCGCGACGTATCCGTCGGCCTACATCATCATCAGTCACGATCGCTACTTTCTGGATCGCGCCTGCCGCCGTATCATCGAGATCGAGAACGGCAAGGCTATCAGCTACAACGGCAACTATTCGCAATTCCTCGTCGAACGCGAAGAGCGGCGCGAGGCGCAGCGCCGGGCCTACGAGAACCAGCAGCAACTCATTGCCAAGACCGAAGATTTCGTCCGCCGCAATCTCGCCGGTCAGAAAACCAAGCAGGCCAAATCGCGCCGCAACATGCTCCAGCGCATGGAGCGCGTCGATGCCGTGCAGGTGGATCGGTCGGCCGGCAATTTTCAACTAAAAGGTGTCGAGCGCACCGGCAACCAAGTGCTGATCGTCAAAGACGCGGCGGTCGGCTATCCCGGCAAACTGCTCGCTGACGGCATCACTTTCACGCTGACGCGCGGCGAGTGTCTCGGCGTCATCGGCCCGAACGGCGCGGGCAAGACCACGTTCGTCAAAACCATCCTCGGCAAGCTCGCGCCGCTCGCGGGCGAGGCGCGCTGGGGGACCAAAGTGCAGGTCGGCTACTACGCGCAGCAACTCGACGACCTCGACGAACGCAATGAGATCATCATGGAACTGCGCCGCGTCGCGCCTTCGACCGTGACGGCCGGCGAGTTGCGAAACTTCCTCGCTCAGTTCCTCTTCACCGGCGACGACGTATACAAACACGTCCGCGACCTCTCCGGCGGCGAGAAGGGCCGGCTCGCGCTCGCCAAATTGATCTATTCGCGCGTCAACGTCCTCGTCCTCGACGAGCCGACCAACCACCTCGACATCCCTTCGCGTGAATCGCTCGAAGAAGCGCTCGACGCTTACGACGGCACAATTATCACCATCAGCCACGACCGCTACTTCCTCGACCGCGTCGCCACGCAAATCCTCGCGCTCGATGGCCGTGGCGGCTCCGAGCATTACGACGGCGACTACACCGAGTATCACGACTGGAAGGCGCTTGAACGCATGGAAACGGCAAGGCTCGCGCAGGAAAGAGCCACGAGCGCGAAAGAATCAGCGGCTGCACGTTCGGCCAAGCGTGAAGAAACCAACCAGTCCCACAAGGCGAAATCGTCTAGTGGAAAGGGCAACAAGAAAACCACTGCGCGTTCGTCAGAGATGATCGAAACGGAGATCGGGGAAGCGGAGAAGCGGCTGTCTGAGCTTTCCGAACAACTGTCGCTCCCGGAAGTGGGGCGCGATGCCGACCGTGTGGTCAAGCTGGACGACGAGTATCGTCAAACCGAAGAACGCTTGCAGGCGCTATACGGAGAGTGGGAGCGGATTGCCGCGGAGATCGCGAATGCATAGCTCGCCGTTTAAACAAGTCAAGCTGCGTCCGGCAGGCTGGAGATAGAAGAAAAGAGCGCCATGAATATAATGAAGGCCGCGGCGCTCTTTTGCAGTAGAATACCGCCGAAGATTGAGGTGATTTATGAGTACGAAAATTCATTCAATCGAAGATTTGTACCGCGTGCCAGATAATCAAAAAGCGGAAATCGTCGATGGGGAGATCGTCCTAATGTCGCCCACCGGAGTCGCGCCCAATTACGCTACCGGTGAAATTTTCGCCAGCCTGCGCGAGTACGCCCGCCGCACAAAGCTGGGCCGCGCCGTCACCGATAACGCCGGCTTTAAAGTCAATCTCTCGCACCGTGATTCGTTAAGCCCAGACGCCGCTTTCTATCTCGGCGAACCGAGCGGCATGAAGTTCTTTGAAGGCGCTCCCATCTTCGCGGCGGAGGTGAGGAGCGAGAACGACTACGGCCCGAAAGCCGAACAGAATATCGTGCGAAAGATTGCCGATTATTTCGCCGCTGGGACACTCGTCGTGTGGGATGTCGATCTACTGAGGCCGGACGTCATCAAAGTATTTCGTGCCAGCGATCTGCGGACCCCGACCGTCTATCGTCGTGGCGACATCGCCGAAGCCGAAACGGCTCTCCCCGGTTGGCGAATGCCGGTCGATGATCTTTTTGAATGACCTACCCCTCACCCAAGCTCGTCTCCGAGTGCCATCAATTGAGGACTCACAGCACTTGATATTATTGAGACGCTCATGGCTCTTGTCGCTGGCACACAGTTGGGGCGATACAGAATCCGCTCTTTGCTCGGGGCAGGTGGGATGGGTGAGGTTTATCTTGCCCAAGACACTCAATTACAACGCCCCGTCGCGCTCAAGTTGCTCCCTGCTGCCCGCGATCGTGACGACCATCTATTACAGCGTTTCGAGCGTGAGGCTTATGCTGTCTCGGCGCTGAATCATCCCAACATCCTGACCATTTATGAACTCGGACACTGCGGCGGATGGGGCGCGCTTCAACATTACTGAGTTCATAGATGGCATCACTCTCCGCCAGCGGATAATAACTTGTCGCTCCCATAGTGGAGGCAGTTGAGGGTGATCGTGACCATAGACTTAGATTATCCACTATCCCACCTCATTTTCCCACGACCGCATTTTGTAAGCGCCTACTTGTTCCGTCTTGAGGGGGAATATGACAGAGCCTTACAAAGTCTTGACCGCATGTTGCTCCTTAACCCGACTGAACGGATCGTAGTCGCACATAACCGCGCCCGAATCTTCATGTATCAGAAGCGCTATGACGACGCGCTGTTAGAACTCGACCGAGATACGACGGTGGAGCCAAATCATCCCTCCTTGTTAGGGCGAGACGCAAGCAGCCTAGCGCCTTAAACCGCTAAAGCTCGTTGCTTGACACTGACTGAAACCCTTTGCTATCTTACACATCCGCTTTTCAGAGGGTTGAAGCGAGTAGTTGTTTGTAGCAGTTTTGTAGGCACGTAGCTCAGGGGTAGAGCACTACCTTGACACGGTAGGGGTCCGCGGTTCAAATCCGCGCGTGCCTACCAATTTTCACTTTTTCGACAGCGAGCTCCGGAAGACCTTTGACCGTGATGTTGACGCGAACTCGAACGCAGTTTCGATTTTAGTTGACGGCGAACCCGCCGCCCTTCGGGGACGTGTCGGGCCGCGCGGCAAGGGCGCTTCTGTCGAATCCGATCTGGCAAATGTCCGCTGCTTAAGGCGGACTGTTTAGCTAATAATCCGATTGACGCTTTTGCTTCCGCAAGGCTCGCCACGCCGAACGGGCGCGGAGTTCTTCCGTCCGCGCCGCAAGCGGCCGGGGCGGCGGCCCGCGCGCCCGTTGACGGCCGGCGTGGGGTTTAACCTTGAGCGGAGGGATTAGGCAATGAACGAAGTAAACGTGCAGTTGAAGGACGGCGCGGCGGCACAGATGCCGGCGTCCGTCACCGTGGCCGAAGCTTTGAAGCAACTCGACCGCGACGCGGCCAAGCAGGCGCTCGCGGCGAAGGTCAACGGGCAGGAAGTCGATCTCGCGCGCAAGCTCGAGTCTTTAGACGTGAACGGCGGCGCGGTGCGGATCGAAGCAGTTTTGCCGCAGACGCGCGACGGCCTCGACGTGTTACGCCATTCGACCGCGCACCTGTTGGCGGCGGCCGTCCTCGATCTCTTCCCCGGTACGAAGCTCGGCATCGGCCCCGCGCTGTTGGACGATCCGCGCTACGGCTACTTTTACGACGTGATCGCGCCGCGCCAGTTGACCGAAGAAGATTTGCCGGTCATCGAAAAGCGGATGCGCGACATCGCTAAACGCAACTTGGCTTACCGCCGCGAAGAGGTCGCGAAGGACGAAGCCCTGCGCCTCTTCGCCGAGCGCGACGAGCCACTGAAGCACCAGTTGGTCGGCGACAAGGGTGGCGAGACGGTGACCATCTACTACATCGACGGCTCGCCGTTCATAGACTTTTGCCTCGGTCCGCACGTGCCGAACACGAACCGGCTGAAGGCGTTCAAGCTGCTCTCGCTCGCCGGCGCTTACTGGATGGGCGACCCCGATAACGCACAGATGCAGCGTATCTACGGCACCGCCTTCTTCACGCCTGAAGAGCTTGAGGCGTGGCAACGGCAGCGCGCCGAGGCCGAGCGGCGCGATCACCGCCGTCTGGGCAAGGAACTCGATCTGTTCTCGATTCAGGAGCAATACGGGCAGGGCTTGATTTTCTGGCACCCGAAGGGCGCGACCATTCGCAAGGCGATGGAAGACTACCTCTACGAGGAGTTGAACCGCCGCGACTACAAATTCGTCTATACGCCGCACATCGCCAAACGCGAGTTGTGGCAGGTGAGCGGGCACGAGCAAAATTACGGCGACTCGATGTTCGCGCCGACCAAGCTCGAAGAGACCGAGTTTCGCTTGAAGCCGATGAACTGCCCGTTCCACATCGGCATCTACAAGTCGCAGCCGCGCTCTTACCGCGACCTGCCGCAGCGGTACGCCGAGATGGGCACGGTTTATCGTGCCGAACTATCTGGAACGCTCCACGGCCTGATGCGCGTGCGCGGCTTTACGGTTGACGACGCGCACCTGTTCTGCACCCCGGACCAAGTCCGTAAAGAGATCGGCGACTGCGTGGATTTGGTCGTCGAAGTGTTCAGGACGTTCGGCTTTGACAAGGTCAAGTTCGAGTTGTCGGTCAAGGGGCAGGAAACCAATAAGCAGTATCTCGGATCGGAAGACGATTGGGCGCAGGCCGAGGCCGCGCTGGCCGAAGCGCTGGACGGGCGCGGCGTTCAATATGAGCGCATCGAGGGCGAGGCGGCCTTCTACGGGCCGAAGATCGATTTCAAGATCGAGGACGCTATCGGCCGCCTCTGGCAGCTCGGCACGGTCCAGTGGGATTTTAATTTGCCGGAGCGTTTCGAGTTGGAGTACGTCGGCGAAGACAACAAGCCGCACCGTCCCGTGATGGTCCACCGCGCCCTGTTCGGCTCGATCGAGCGCTTCTTCGGAGTCCTCATCGAGCACTATGCGGGGGCGTTTCCGCTGTGGCTCGCGCCGGTGCAGGTGTCGGTGCTGCCGATCACGGATCGCGTCAACGAGTACGCCGAGCGGGTGGCGCGGGAACTGCGCGCCGCCGGCCTGCGCGTCGAGATGAATTTGCGCGGCGACAAGATCGGCGCCAAGATCCGCGACGCGCAGTTGCAGAAAATTCCGTTCATGCTGGTTCTCGGAGACCGCGAGATGGAAGAAGGCAAGGTCGCCGTGCGCGAGCGCGTGAAAGGCGACATCGGCCAAGTGACAATCGAAGAATTCAAACAGACGGCGCTCGGACTGGTGAGGTCACGCGCCCTAACGAACGGATAGACCAAAGTCCAAAGTCCAAAGTCCAAAGTCAATACCGGTTCTCCGACTTTGGACTTTGGACGCGGGATTTTGGACTTTAACCGAGGAGGTGGAGCAATCGCTAACGGCTTTCGCGGGCGCGGCCAGCGCCCAGATAATCGGCGCGCACCGCTGGCGCGCATCAACGACAGGATTCGCGTCCCCGAGGTGCGCGTCATCGCCGACGACGGCGAGCAGCTCGGCATCATGAACACGCGCGCCGCGATCAGCCTCGCGCGCGAGCGCGGCCTCGATTTGGTCGAAGTCGCGCCGACCGCCCAGCCGCCCGTCTGCCGCATCATCGACTACGGCAAGTTCCAGTACGAGGCGAAGAAGAAGGCGAACGAGGCGAAGAAGAAGCAGGTCGTGATTACCGTCAAGGAGGTCAAGTTCCGGCCCGGCACGGACGATCACGACTACAACTTCAAGATGAAGCACGCGCGCGACTGGCTGACGGAAGGCGACAAGGTAAAAGCCACCATCTTCTTCCGCGGGCGCGAAATCACGCACCGCGAACTGGGGCACCAGTTGCTCGCGCGCCTCGAAAAGGATCTGAACGAATACGGCGAAGTCGAAGCCCGGCCGCGCATGGAGGGGAACCAGATGTTCCTCATCTTCGCGCCGAAGCGTCAGAAGAGTGGCGGTGGTGGCGGCGGGCAGAAACAGGAAGCCGCCGCCGCCGGTGGCGCAAGCCCACCGCCTCAGTCGCAGCAGAGGCCGGTCGGCAGCGCGGCCCCGCAGCCGCAACCACAGTCGCCGACCGGTGCCACCGGATCAGGGGAAACGAATTCTGTAAATGGTAAATAGTGAATGGTCAATGGAGACGGTTGTCATCCATTCACTGTTCACCATTTACTATTTGCCGACAGCAAGGAGCAATCATGCCGAAACTTAAAACACACAAAGGCGCGGCCAAGCGTTTTCGCGTGACCGCCAACGGCAAGGTCAAGCGCGGCCACTCGCACGCGCGCCACATCCTGACCAAGAAGAGCACCAAGCGCAAACGCCACCTCGACATCGACGCGCTGGTCGCCGAGTCGGACGTGCAGCGCGTCAAAGACATGTTGCCCTACGGGCGAGACTAGCTAAAATGATGAACGATGAATGCGGAATGCTGAATTAACTGCTTGACCTTCATCGTTCATCATTCCGCATTCATCATTTGATTGAGGAGGTATTCGTTATGCCGAGGGCAAAACGCGGGAATAAGCGCACCGAGCGGCGCAAGAAAATTTTAACTCTGGCGAAGGGCTACCGGGGGACCAAATCGAAGCTCTATCGCTCGGCGAAAGAGTCGGTCGAGCGCGCGCTGAATTTCGCCTATACCGGCCGCAAGCTGAAGAAGCGCGATTTTCGCAGCCTCTGGATCGTCCGCATCGGAGCCGCCGCGCGTCTCAACGGACTCAACTACTCGCAGTTTATGCACGGCCTCAAGGTCG
The DNA here is from genome assembly GCA_050748185.1 of Pyrinomonadaceae bacterium. GTDB lineage: Bacteria > Acidobacteriota > Blastocatellia > Pyrinomonadales > Pyrinomonadaceae > JACCRA01. The sequence continues at coordinate 1,416 of JBOGOY010000110.1, read as the reverse complement.
CGGGTATCGAACTCGACCGCAAAGTTCTCGCCGATCTGGCCGTCCACTCGCCCGAGGCCTTCGCCGACTTGGCCGGGCAGGCCAAGAGCGCGATCGCGAGCAACCAACAGCAGAAGGCGGCTTAATTTAAGTCCGAAGTCCAAAGTCTAAGGTCCAAAGTCAAAACCGGTTTCCAACTTTGGACCTTGGACTTTGAACTTTGAACGGTAAAAGAGCGATGGAGCAGATCGAAACAGTCCGCGAAGCGTTCGGGCGCGAGTTCGAACGCTTCGCGCGTTTTCGCGGTGAAGGGACCAATCTCGACGGGCTGACGCTCGATGAGGCTGACGCCGCCCTCCACGAGTTGGCCGAATTGCGGACGCGGCACGCGGGTAAAAAGAGCGCGCTCGCGAACCTGAAAAAGATGATCGGCCGAGTCGCGCCGGAAGAACGCGCGGCCTTCGGCCAGCAGGCGCAACAGCTCGAAGCGGAGACGGCCACTGCTCTCGACGCAGCCGAGGGTGCGCTGCAACGTCACGTCGCCGCCTTGCGTGTCGAGCGCGAGCGTCTGGACATGACGCTGCCGGGCCGCCGGCCGCGGCGCGGCCACGCGCATCCCGTTACGCTTGTCCGCCAGCGCATCGAAGACATTTTCGTTTCGATGGGCTACGCGGTTGAAGACGGCCCCGAGATCGAGACCGACTTCTATAATTTCACCGCGCTCAACATCCCCGAGGGCCACCCGGCGCGCTCGCCGCAGGACACGTTCTACACGGCCGACGGCTACGCGCTCCGCTCGCAGACTTCGACCGTGCAAATTCACGCGATGCAGAAGCGACGGCCGCCTTTGCGCGTCATCGCGCCGGGCAAGGTCTTCCGCCGTGACACGCCAGACGCGACGCACAACCCGATGTTCTTCCAAGTCGAGGGATTGCTCGTGGATCGCGGCGTGACGATGGGCCACCTGAAGGGCACGGTCGGCGAGTTCCTGCGCCGCATGTTCGGCCCCGGCACGCGCACGCGCTTCCGGCCCTCTTACTTCCCGTTCACCGAACCGAGCGCCGAATTCGACTTCAGTTGTTTCAAGTGCGACGGCGCGGGCTGCCGCCTGTGCAAGGGCTCCGGCTGGATCGAACTGGGCGGATCGGGCATGGTCCACCCGAATGTGCTGCGCGCCGTCAATATCGATCCGGCCGAGTACTCGGGCTTCGCCTTCGGCCTCGGCATCGATCGGATGTGCGGACTGCTCTACGGCCTCGACGACATCCGCCTGCTCTTCGAGAACGACGTGCGCTTCCTCGAACAATTCAACTAAAGAGTAGTCAGTAATCAGTAGTCAGTAATCAGCTTTTGGCTTTTACTGACTACTGATTACTGACTACTGACTACTGATGAATATCAGTTACAACTGGTTGCGCGAGTTGGTCGAGATCGAGT
>JBOGOY010000109.1:0-8798 GCA_050748185.1 Pyrinomonadaceae bacterium | reverse complement strand
CTCCATTCTCAAAGCGAATAGTTAGGGGGAATACAACGCGGGTGTCCATATCACATTTACTCCTACATCGGTTTTCCTCTGAAGTTGCGATGCTTCTTCAATTGGTTTTTAGTTTTACCAAAATGCAAATGCGGGCGGTTAGCCCATTGGCCTGATTTCCTCTTGAACTTATGATGATCAAGAGCAAATCGTCTCGCACCATTTTTGAGGATATTTATTCCACCGCCACCATGTGCATAACGGCCAGCGGAAATGGTCCATCCTGCCCTCGCTGCCACAGTTCCACCGCCGATTGCTAAGCCACCGACAACTCCGGACACCTCTCCGATTTGATACGCTCCGGAGTTTTCACGACGCTCCGCCTCCTCATCACTCTCCCATCCGCGCCATCGCCTGTACCTACTGGGTAAGCCGAAAAATAAACCGTCAGCTACGCCAGCGCCGAAGTCTGCCGCCCTCTGGACGATGCCATCGCAGGGCGGATAGTCGCACACCATAAACGGGTTCGGATTCCAGTCTGGTGTGCTGCCAGTAGCACCGATGCTTGGCGTTATCCTTCCTAGAGCACTGCTTAATCCATAACTCGCCGCGCTCTGTAAAATACCTCTTACGCTGAGGTCAATCGCCGGGATCGCCAGTGCCGCTCCAAGCCCAGCCGCCACCCAGCCCAGCGCGGTAGTTTTCGTTCCTAGCAGTACACCATGAAGAACTAGCCCGGTCGTCCCCGGAATATGGCCGCCGAGCGTAACCGAGCCGAAGACCTTCGCCGACAGCGCCCACGCCGGCGAGATGGCCGCGCCGATAGTGATCACAGCTAGCGCGACCGTCGCAGCAATGACGAACCACTTGCTAGTAAACACCTTCTTGATGGCATTCCACAGCTTCTTAAAGAATAGTCCGTCTGGATCAACATGATTGACCGGATCATTGCCAACGTAGCTGTACAGATTCAGACTTTGTGGATCGTCAAGGTCCACCGCGTCCATCTCGATAGGATCGACTTGGGTGAACCGTCCCTGCATCGGGTCATATCTGCGATTCACCGCGTAGTCCAGCCCCGTCCCGCCACTGCGGTCGTAAGACGTGAACCGCCTGCTCGTCGTGCCCGTGGACTCAGATGGCAGCCCGTTACCAAACGGCAGCGTTGCCTGCTCGAACGACGCGCCGCTACTCGGATTACTGACCAGTCTGGTCCCCAGCCGGTCAGGATGATGATGCTCAAGCACCTCCGTCCCGCCCCCGCCATAGCTGAAGGTCGAGAGCAAGCGCCCGCCCAGATAGACGTAACTCTTGTTCCACCCCGGCGCGGTTGACCAGATGGACTCGGCGTACTCAGCCAGCACCGTCCCGCCCTCCGCCACGTAGTAGGTGCGCGTGTAGCCGCCTTCGTAACTGCTGAGCCGCTGGTTGGTGTCGCCGTAAGTGTAGCTGGCGTAAGTATAGCCGCCGTCATCCTTGATGGTGACTAAGCGATTGGCCGCATCGTACTCGAAGCGTCGCCAACCGCCGGAGGGTAACAGCGCCCGCGTCTGGTTGCCCGCCGCGTCGTACTCCCAGCCCGGTGAGTTGACGCGGTTGGTCGCCGCGTCGAACGAGAGATAAGCGTGACCGTCTCTGGGCACGGCCCCGGCCGTCGTCGAGGCGGTCGGGTACATCCCCGTCACGCGGTTGCTGAACTCAATGCCATCGGCAAAGCCTGCGCGCACCGCCGCCCGCGACGTGCCAGCGTCGAGCGCCGCCGTCCATGCGTCCCATCCGCCCGCATCCGGTTCGCGGTTGAGATACGCCCGGTAGAGGTCATACACATAATCGCGGTTCGACCGATTGCGGTTCAGATACTCCTGTGAATCGAAGAAGCCGGCGGCCGTGTCTTTCGCCGCTTGCAGGAACGCGCTCTGCCCCTGTGCGTAGCCGGTGCGAAGCACGCCGTCCCACGCCGAGAGGCCGCCGCTGTCGGCGGCGCGGTTGAGGACGAAGGTGTAGAGTTGGCTGACCCAGTCCGAAGTCTTCTGCGAGAGCGCGTGCGAGCGATTGCCGTAGCGGTCGTACAAGTAGCGCTGCGCCCAACTGCCCTGCGTCCCGCCCGCACTGGCGCGCTTCAACCGGCCTAGTGCGTCGTATTCGTAATGGCGATTCTTCCCGGCGTCGCGGTTGTCCGTGACCTTCGTCAGATGACCGGTGCGCCCCGAAGTCGTCCCCTCGCGCAGGTAGTCGTAAGCGAGGTCGAGCCGCCGGTTCTCCGTCGTGTCCGTGCCACGGAAGACCTTCTGGCCCGTGAGCAAGCCCGTCAACTGGTCGTAGGCGTAAGTCTCGGTCAACTGGTTCACGCCCGCCGCGCCGACCTTCAGCGCCGTCGTCTGGCTCGCCGCGTTGTAGGCGATCTCCGAGGCGTGGCTCACGTTGTTGACCTTCAATCCCGACAAGCGGCTCGCTGCGTCGAAGTCGTGATGGACCACACGGCGCGGGTTGCCCGTCATACCGTACTGCGCCGGGTAGGTGACATCCGTCACGCGGTCGAGCGAATCGTAAGTGTAGTTAGTGGTGAAGGGGTAACTGGCGCGGCTGTTCAGCGTGAGCGTCCGCTGGTGCAGGCGGCCTTCCGCATCGACTGCGAAATCCTCCGTACTGATTCCCGCCGTGACGACTTGCCGGACGCGCGTGCGGTCTTTCGTCGCGTCCGTCTCATAGACGTAATTGACGGTCGCTGCCGCCGGGATGTTCGCGCCGGTGGGCGCGGTGTAAGAGACAGACTGGAGGCGGTTGAGCGGGTCGGGCTGGCCGCCACTGGTGTAAGAGAAGTTAGTAACTACGCCACGGGCGTCGGTGCGTGTGACGAGGTTCGACCGCGTGTCGTAGGTGAAATAATCGCTCCACTGCGCTCCCGTACCGTTTAAGCCGACGAACTGGCCGGCGAGGTTAATCGTCGCGGAAGTTTCCGCCAGCTTCTGGTGTGTCAGCCGCCCCAGCGAATCGTAACGGAACCGGCGCGCTTGTGCCCCTTGTGTCACCTCGACGAGGTTGCCGGGCGTGTCATAAGTGTATCGGGTCAGCAGGCTGCCGGCTTCATTGACCGACCCGCCGCCGTCCGGGTTCGGCTCGACCACTTCGACCAGTCGCCCTTGCGCGTCCGTGCGGCCCCAACGCTCGCGCCCCCACGCATCCCTGACGCGCACGGTCTGCCCCGGCGCGTTCTGCGTCGCCGCGCCCGGATAGTTGCCTTCGTTGTAAAAGCTTTCGCTCGCGCTCCCGTCCGGCGCTTCGACTTTCATGACCCGCCCGAGCACGTCGTAAAACGTCTTATTCCATTGGGGAGTCTCGGCCCCTTGGCGGTAAGGACGCGACTGCTCCGAGACGCGCCCAAATCCGTCGTACTTCGTCTCGACCACGTCCCAGACGTTCGCGCCCTCGCCCTTCGCCTCTTCGCGGCGCACCTGCCCGTTGCCGTTCAGTCGCCGGACGCTCTGCGCCGCCAACGCATTCTCGGCCGTGTAAGTCGTCTCGGTGACAGTCATCTGTGTGTCGTCGTAGGCATACTCGGTGCGTGCGTTCGTCGGTGAGTAACTGGCTTGCGGGCGGAGCGTGTTGGGGAAGTAGATGGTCTGTGAGGTGCGCCCGTTGGCGTCCGTGCCCGTTTTGACGAGGCCGGTGTTGAAATCGTAATCAGCCTCCGTCGCCACCCGCGGCCCGGATGTCGCCGCCGCGCCGCGCGTCTGAGCTTCCGGATAGGCATACTGCGTGTCCAGCGTGTAAGTGGCGCTTGTCTGTTCGCAGCAAGAGGAAGAGGCCGTGATCAGGTTGCCGGTCATGTCATAGGCGCGCGTCTCGACCAGCGCGCCGGCCGGGGTGGCGGCGTCCGCATAGTTCGTCACCTGCGTCACGTTGCCGCGAAAGTTGGTCGAGGGATCATGATCTGAGCGCGGGCACATCGCGTGGCAAACATATTCCTCATAGCCCGCTTGGTTATACTCCAAGTAACAGTCGCACGGCACTTCGTACCACGGCGCATAAGGGTTGTGCGTCTCCGCGTGCATCGTCACGCCGGGCGTCTCGGCCAGCGTCCCCGCGTCGTACTGATACTCGGTGAGTGAGAGCCGAGTCGTCTCGTTGGCCTCGAAGACCTCAACCTTCTTTACCAGATTGAAGATATGCCGGTTAATGTAGTTCGCGGAGTTTTCGTACTCGGTGCGCGTCACCCGCAGCAGGTTCTCGCCGCCGTAATCATAGTCGCGCACCTTCATTACCTGATTATAGGGTCCGTCGTAATTGAACGCGGCGGCCGTCTTCTGCCCGCGGTCGTCCAACGTCTCGACGCGCACAGGGCGCGGCGAGTCGTAGGCTCCCTTTTCCCACGCCGTGACCGTACTGCCGCCGAGCAGGTTGTTGTTCGCGTCGCGCGTCTCGTCCTGATAAACGAGCCCGTCCTTAAACTTGTCCGGGTGGTCGCTCGCAAGACTGGTGTAGTTGTAGGAATACTGAATGCTTTTGACGTTGTCGGTTAGTCGCGTGATCTCGACCTTGCGCGACGGAATCGTCGGCTGGGACGGGTTAGCGGCCTCCTTCACGACCGTGTACGAAGTCACTGTTTGCTCGAAATTAACATTGGTCTCATCTTTCGCCCACTTCTCGGTGAGCGTTCCATAGGTCGGGGCGTCGCTCAGGAAAGTCTGGGAGTTCGGCGTCAACGGGTAGTTATAAATCTGCTCGCGCGTCGTGTTGCCCGGAAAAACCGTGCCCATCTCGGTCGGCCCCGTGTTCGACGGTGCGGGGCCGGTGAAACTCATCCCCCGCTGCTCGACGACCTTCGCGATCATGCCGTAGGAAGAGTAAGAAGAAGTCGGATCACCGAACCAGTAGCCGGTATTGGTCCCCGGATAGTAAATCGCGTCGATCACCCAGACGGTCGGATTGCGGACCTGTGCGGTCAGCGGGTGCGGTCCAAAGTTGTTGTAGTTGAGCGTGAGTTGGCGATAGTGCAGTCGCACCAGCGTGCGCGTTGTCGGGTTGGTCAGCGTTCCGCCGTAGCCCGGCGCTTCGATCGCCGTCAGCAGGTTGTTCGCGTCGTAGTGGAATTTAACCGTGCGCCCGAGGGTGTCGGTGACGATGCTGATCCGCGGCCCTGTGTAATTATTGGCGGCGTTCCCATAAATGATGCTGACGAAGTTGCCGTTCGCGTCCGTGATCGAAGTCGGATAGACGGCCCCGTCTCCCGGCGCACCGTACTCGATGACGGTGCCGTTCGGGAGCTTCGCGGTGGCGGAGCGGATGCCGTTCCCGTCCGAGAAACTGGTGTAATCAATGAACGTCCCATCAACTGTGTGCCCCGTAAAGGAAACGGCTCCGGTTGACTGATATTGGTAGATCTGGCCGGTGAAGCCGTGGCGCGTGCCGTCGGGGTCGATGATCAGGCTGCCGCCCGTGCCCATCCCGACGACCCGGCCGAACCCAAGCGACCAGCCCGGCGCGGGCCAGTCGCGGTCGGCGTCGAAGATGATTTTGTTGCCCGTCTTGGTCCACAAGCGCGAGTTGTAAACCAGCCCCAGCGAGAGGTCGATGCCGCGGCCGGGCAGTCCGAGAAGAGGGGCGGCGATCTGAAAGTTACCGGTGCCCGCCCCGTCATCGATTGGGCGTCCGGGCGGGTCGCCGCGGCCGTTGTCCGGGTCGCGCCCGTGCATGTAGTTCTGACTGTTCCAACTGTAGGGATCGTCGGGCGGTGGCAGCAATAACGGAACCGGCGCGGCGGCGGATGTGGCGGTTGAGACGCGATGGTTAAAGGATGCTTTGCCGTAAGTCACCGAACGGTTGGCACGGGCCTGCTGCTCTACCAGTTTTTCAGCCTCACGCCTAAATCGTGCGGCCCACCTCGCCGCTTCTTCAGGCGTGTCGTCGGTCGAAACGTCACGGAGTTTGATCGGCCGCTCGTCGTGTCGGGGGCGCTCGCCCCGGCGCACCCTGACGGTGATGTGTGCCAACTGTCCCGCTCCCTCGGCGATGACCTTAAAATTACCGGTCGCCCGCGCCTCGAACGTCCCGGTGCGCGTCACCTGTGCGCCGCGCCCCCGCCCTTCGTCGCGCCCCCGCCAAACGAAGCGAACACCGCCGACCGGCACGTCGTTACCATCGTAAGCGACGGCAGTGAATTGCACCCGCTCGCCCAGCGCGATCTCCATGTCGCCGGGGTAAATCTCGATGCGTCGTACCCGCGCATCACGCTCCGCCTGCCGCTCCCGCCGCGGCCGCGAAGGCCCGCGCTGTCCCGAGATCAGTGCGCGCAACGAAGCGTCCCACCCGCCGGCTTGGAGCCAGAGCCATGCGTTCAGCCGCCACCGGTCGCCCACCCCCGCAAAGGCCTGCGGCGCGGCCGGCGTCTGCGAACTTAACATCATCAAGACAAGCGCGACCGCGAGCGCCCGTCGCAGAGTGTGGCGTAAATCGAAGGACAGGAATCGGGCGTGAAGGGTGAGACGGTCAGTCATGGACGGAGCTCCGGGTGTGCGGAATCTGATGTCGAGCTAATGGTGGCCGGCGGATCAGCAGAACGCCGGCCGAGGGAAGGCGTTCCCTTCCCAACAACATGCAGGCGGTCGCCAGACACAGCGAGACTGACGGCGTGAGCGCGCCGGGCGACAGGTGGCTCAAATTAAGACTTGCTTTGATCCAACGATAGTGAAGCTCTCGCGGGATCGGGTTTGGGGCGGGGCCGTACAGAGGTGGCCCATGTCTAAGGTTATTTCGAGAAGACGAACGTCTTATACGAAAGTCACTATGCAAGTGTCAAGCAAAAGAATTGCAGCGGCGGCATCATCAGGCTTGGCAATGAATTGAGAAGAATCTTCGTGGCGTTTGAGGAAATTCGCATGAGGGACCAGTAACGGCTCACCGCCGAACGAATTGAGAAATGCGCGATCCTGCCCGCCGCCTTGTAAAGTTTGAGCCCGCCGCCGGTTTGCCGGGCGCGGGAAGAGCCACAGGATTGTGAATCTATCTTGTGACCCAACGCACACGATCTTTGGTTCCGCTGAGGTGTCAGAGATGTGATTGGTCGGAACGCTTTCGCTCCTTAAGTCCAACGTGGCAGAATAGCGGCGCGATGAGGGCACAAACGCCTGCATCATTGCGCGGAAATTTAGTTGGTCACATCGGCAAGCACAACCAAAGGATAAACATGTCAACCACGATCGCGCCGAAGGTTATCTCGAAAGAGGCTCCGCCCCGGATGCCGCTGGCCGAGCCCTGTGTCGTCGTCATCTTCGGGGCGTCGGGCGATCTCAGTAAACGCAAACTGGTCCCCGCGCTTTACGATCTCTACCGCGCCGGCAGTCTCGACGGCGGGTTTGCGGTGCTCGGCGTCGGGCAGCCGGCGATGAGCGACGAAGACTTCCGCCACTTCGTCCGCGCGGGCGCGGAATCGTCCGAGGAGATCGACGGGTTCGACTCCGAGACGTGGGCCGGATTTGCCCCGCGTCTGCATTACATGGCGGGCGATCTCAACAGCCCCGTCACTTATCAGGAGATCGAGACGCGCCTCGCAGCGCTGCTCCCGGCGGCGGGCGGGCGGTCCAACTACCTGTTTTATTTCTCGACGCCCCCGACGCTGGCGCCGGCCATCGTCCGCCACCTCGGCGAACGCGGCCTGAACCGAGAGGAGCGGGGCTGGTCGCGCGTCGTCGTCGAAAAGCCGTTCGGCCACGATCTCGCATCGGCCCGCGCCCTCAACGAAGAGATCGCGCGCATCTTCCAAGAGCATCAGGTTTACCGCATCGATCATTACCTCGGCAAAGAGACAGTCCAGAACGTCCTCGTCTTCCGCTTCGGCAACTCTCTGTTCGAGCCGGTCTGGAACCGCAATTACATCGACTACGTCGAGATCACCGCCGCCGAAACACTCGGCGTCGAACACCGTGCGGGTTACTACGAGCGCGCCGGGGCGCTGCGCGACATGGTCGCTAACCACCTTCTGCAACTCCTCGCTCTCACTGCGATGGAGCCGCCCGTCGCCTTCGATGCCAACTCGGTCCGCGAAGAGAAGGTGCAGGTCTTTCGCTCGATCCGCCCGATGTCACCGGAAGAGGTGGCCGAACGCACCGTGCACGGCCAGTACGGTGAGGGGACCATTGACGGCCAGACGGTCCCGGCCTACCACGCCGAGCCGAACGTGAACCCCGCATCGACGACCGAGACCTACGCGGCCGTCGAGTTTCGCATCGACAATTGGCGCTGGGCCGACGTGCCGTTTTATCTGCGAACCGGCAAGCGCCTGTCGCGTAAAGTGACGGAGATCGCGATTCACCTGAAGCGCACTCCGCAGGCGCTCTTCGCCTGCGTGCCGCGGGAAGAGTGCGAGGCTAACGTCATCGTGTTGAGGATTCAGCCGGATGAGGGCGTTGCCGTCACTTTCGGGGCCAAGCAGCCCGGCACGGAGATGGTGATGGGGATGGTGAAGATGGACTTTCGCTACAGCTCCGGCTTCGGCGTGCGCCCCGCCGCGGCCTACGAGACGCTCCTGCTCGACGCGATGCAGGGCGACGCTACCCTCTACACGCGGCGCGACGAAACCGAGGCCGAGTGGCGTCTGATCACTCCGATCCTCGAAGCGTGGTCCCAACAGCCACCGCCTCGGTTCCCAAACTACGCTGCCGGCAGCGACGGCCCCGCGGCGGCCGACGAGTTGCTCGCCCGCCACGGCCACCACTGGCGTCCGATCAAACGGTAGTCAGGCGCGGAAAAGTGTCTTGAGGCGGGCAGACTTAATTAATTCTGTGAAGGGCAGTTTTAGTCGCAGAGGTTGAAGAGGTCATAAC
>JBOGOY010000108.1:0-8804 GCA_050748185.1 Pyrinomonadaceae bacterium | reverse complement strand
AAATAGTCTAGGTTGATGAGGAACTGATCCTCGTCGAAGCTGGCGGGGCTGCTGAAAGCGGAAAACCCCTGCCGGTCGAAAGGCAGGGCGGGATTAATCGTCTGCGGCGTGGGAATCAGGAACTGCCCGTTCGGGAGCTTCAGGTTCAGCAGGGCAAACGCCGGCGCGCTGATGTTGGAGCCGTCCGGGAGAATCGCCGGCCCGACCCCGCCAAAAGCGTTTTGGAAAAAGCCGCGCTGGCCCGCAAAGAGGCTGCCAAGCGCCGCCCGCGAGCGGTTATCGGTGAGAGGCGGCGAGAAGAAGGTGATAGCCCCGCCGCCCCCCACGCCGTTGAGCTGCCGCGTGCCTTGGTAGGAGCCGAAAAACAACAGCTTGTCTTTGACGATCGGCCCCCCGAGCGTAAAGCCGAATTGGTTCTGCCTGAGCACGCCCCTTTTCTGGCCGGTGCTGTTGCGGAAGAAATCGTTGGCGTTGAGGGCGTCGTTGCGGAAGAATTCGAAGGCGGAGCCATGGAACTCATTACCGCCGCCTTTGGTCACTAAGTTGACGTTGGCCCCCGCGTTGCGCCCGTAGGAGGCGTCGTACTGGCCCGTCTGGACCTTGAATTCTTGGATCGCATCCGGGTTAGGAACGGCCACGCCGCCGCTGAAGCCGCCGCTGGCCTGTAGGTCGTTAATCGGCAGTCCATTCATCTGGAAGCTGTTGTCGCGGCCAAACGCGCCGTGCGAGCGGAAATTTCCCTGAGACTCTCCACCACTCCCGCGGCCGATCTCGCTGGCATTGTTCACCTCAGCGGCGATGCCGGGCGAGAGTGTGACGATCTGTGTGTAGTTGCGGTTGACCAGCGGCAGATTGCTGACGACCGCGCTATCCGCGACCCGCCCCAAGGTGCTTGATTCGGTTTGCAACAACTGCGCCTCGGAAGTGACCGTCACTTGCTCCTGCACGTTGCCTACTTCGAGCTGCACATTGAGACTCGCGGTTTCCGTGACGTTAATCCGCAGGCCCGGCTTGACCGCTTGCTTGAAACCGGTGGCGGAGAACTCTACCCGGTAGGAGCCGGGCAGCAGCAGCGGGACCACGTAGTTCCCGTTTTCCTGCGCTGTGACCTCCCGCTTCTCCCCGGTCGCTTCGTTCGTCAACGTGATCCGGATACCTGCCACGACTGCTCCAGAGGGGTCAGTCACTTCTCCGGTCAGCGCGCCCGTGCTGGCAGTTTGCGCGAGGGCCGGCAAACTCAAAAGCAGACAAGCTAAACTTAATCTGAGAATGTTCAAGGTGGTTCTCATTAATCGCTCTCCCTCCAGTTGAGTGGTCGGTTACGCTCAAGCAATGGTCGGCATCACTATCAAACGAAATCCCCAGCCCGCCGATCAACTTTAACTCCGGCCCCTAGCGGTGAGGCTTGTAGGTGTCGTCGCGTCATCGTTGAAGAGGTCTTTCTTTGAAAAGAGGGTAGGTCTTTCGCGGAACAGAAGAGGTGTGTACCGCAAGTGCTGCAAAATGTCAACAGTGCGACAGATGCTGCACAATGTCTTGCCTCCCGCGCCGCGATTTGCTATCGTCGCCCGCCATGCGTTCTCCATCACAAGTTGTAAGCGATTCTATGGCAGTTGTTTCCGAGCAACTCGGCGTCGAGAGAGTTGCCATCTATCTCATCACCATTGATCGGAGGCCCACGCGCGCGCGCGTCACCGTCGGGGTGAGCCGCGGCGGCATCCAGCCCGCGCTCGACCGATTGCCGGCGACATCTCGGCTAGTTCGCGCTACTTCGCGCGCGATGTGATCGTTCCGGAAGTGAGCGTTGCCGCCGACGCAACGGTAGAGGTTCCGTGCGGGCCGGGACTCGGATTCGAGATCGATCTCGATTACATTACGCCGCACACCCAGACGCTTGAACTAATCGAGCGAAGTGACGTGCGGCGGTAGAGGCCAGAATGAACGGTTCTAATTCGCGCCAGAAAGCAGGGAACGGACTTCGCCACTCCGACAATGCGGACGGGAAGGCCCCGCCGACCATGCTTGAGGCGCGTTACGCTCAGGCGCAGTCCCGGCTCAACCCTCGCCGTCAGCGTTTGGTTCAGGCCATCCTCGACTCTGCGGATGAAACCTGTTTCCTCTCTTCCCGTGAGATCGCCAAACGCTATCAAGTGGATGCCACCACGATCCTGCGCGCCACCCAAGTCATGGGTTACGAAAGCTATGCCGACTTTTCAGCGGATTTGCGGCAGCACTTCGTGGCACGGATCACGCCCTACGCGGTCTTGAAGGCTGCCACCCGAGAGCAACGGAGCGTCGAAGATCACGTCGATCACGCTCTGGAAAAGGCTTTGGACAACCTTAATGCGTTGAAATCGGAATTGGACAAGCGGCGCGTCGTCGAACTAGCCAAGCTGATCAAGCGTTCGCGGCGCGTGCTGGTCGTCGGGTTAGACTTCGCGGCTTCGCTGTCATATTACTTGGCCTACGGGCTGTTGGGACTCGGTTTCGATGCTGAGGCCATGACAGGAAACACCGGGACGCTGCAATACAAGGTTGAAGTCCTGACACCGAAAGACGTCCTCATCGCGATCAGCTTCGGCCAGTGCCTCAGGGATACGGTCGAGGCGGTGCTGCAAGCAAGGAAGCAGAGCGTTCCCACCTTCGGGATCACCGATAGCGACACGACACCAATCGCACGCTACTGTGACGATCATCTGGTTGCTCCGGTCGTCAGTCCCTCCTTTCTTACCTCTTATGTGGCGCCCATGGCCGCGATCAACGCCATCCACGTGGCTTGCACTCATATCGATCCCAAGCGTTCGCTCACCCGGCTCAGACCGACCGATCGGGAGTATGCCTCAGGGCCGCGCTGGTATCGGGAGCCGAAAGGGTCCAACGACGAGGACGTGCCCACAGGTTGAAAGCGCAATAACGGCGTCCGTGTGGTTACGAGTGAGGGTGGTTAAGGAAGTGCGGCGAGCCTCTTGGATGCTGGAAAACCATTCCCAAAACGTTGGTATGAAGGGCGAGCAGATGATTGATTCTCGTTATTACCGTGTCGCCGGCCGTGGGCGTCGGACGCGCGCGCAAACGAGCAAAGCTTGAACGGCGACCCGGCGCCCATGATTTCGAGAAAGCCTTTATAGCCAATCCCTATGCCATACGCGCAGGTCAATGGCATTCAGCTCTACTATGAGCTTCACGGCGAAGGCGAGCCGCTGGTCTTGATCCCCGGCTTCGGGACGGGGCGGTGGCTCTGGTTCAAACAGGCGGACGCTTTCGCCGATCAATTCCGCACCATCGTCTTCGACCCGCGCGGCGTGGGCAACTCCGAAGAGGCGGACGGGCAGTTGACGATCAGGGCCATGGCCGACGATGTGGCAGGGCTGCTCTCCGCGCTTGGCATCGAGCGGGCGCACGTCCTAGGCGTCTCGTTCGGGGGCTTCGTCGCGCAGGAATTCGCGCTCTCCTACCCACAGGCGGTGCGACGCTTGGTCCTGTGCTGCACGAGTCTCGGCGGCGCGCGCCACCTCTCCGCGCGCGCCTTGCAGGCCGTGGCGTCAACCCGGAATCTCAACTCGGAAGAGCGCACGCGCCGGAATCTGTTGAAATCGTTCTCGCCGAAGTTCGTCACCGAGCGCCCCGAAGAAGTCGGAAAAGTGATTGGGCTGCGCCTGCGGAATCCGGTCAGCGACCAAACGCACATCGGGCAACTGCAAGCGGCCGCGGCCTTCGACGCGGAGGCGAGAATCTCGCGCATCGAAGCGCCGACGTTGGTCATCACGGGCGACGAGGACGCCATCGTCACGGCCGGGAACGCCCGCCCCTTGGCGGCGCGGATAGCCCGCGCCAAACTCCTCGTCATCGAGGGCGCGGGCCATTTGGTCTTCATTGAGCGTGCTGAGGAATTCAATCGCTCGGTAGTTGAATTTTTCAGTGAGCCGCATCAGACTCAAAGCTGACATCCATCGAGTCCGAAGTACAATTGTTCGCTGGCTCTCTCCCCGGTTGCCGAACTGCGCGGGCAACCGGAGACTCATTACCAGCAAGCTGCCGGGTAGGAGGCGAGAGTTGACTGACGCACGCACATTGCTCCCCGCGCTTACAGCCCTCCACGAACGCATCCGCGATGCGGTCGTCGAGACCTGCGAACGCTCCGCGCTGGAGAGTCTGTCGCGGGTCGCGCGTGAGGAAGAAGGCGACACCATTTATGCCATCGATCGCGTCAGCGAAGAGTTGATCGTTGATTTTCTTGAACGAGAAATTGCGCCGCGCAGCGCCGTCGTCCTCATCGCCGAAGGAATCGAAGGCGGGCAAATCGTGTTACCGCGCGGGACGCCGGCAGACTACGCCCTTTGGCGCATCATCATTGACCCGATAGACGGCACGCGCGGATTGATGTATCAGAAGCGCAGCGCATGGGTCTTAACCGGAGTCGCGCCAAACAAAGGTGCCGCGACCAATCTCGCTGACATTGAGTTGGCGTTGCAAACAGAGATCCCGCTCGTCAAACAACATCTTTCCGACCGCGCGTGGGCGTTTCGCGGACAGGGTGTGCAGTCCGAGCGGTTCAATCGTTTGACCGGCGAACGCTGCGCCATTCAACTGCAACCCTCGCGGACGCCGACCATCGCGCACGGTTACGCCGGCATCTCGCGCTTCTTTCCCGGAGCGCGAGACGAACTCGCCGCCATTGATGAAGAGATCATCGCTGCCGCACTCGGCCCCGTGCGACACGGCAAAGCGCACTGCTTTGAAGATCAGTACGCATCGAGCGGTGGGCAACTTTACGAATTGATGGCCGGACACGACCGCTTTATCGCCGACCTGCGCCCGTTGATGGACGGCACGATGCGCGCACGCGGTCTCGCGCTCGGCATTTGCTGTCACCCTTACGACGTGTGTACGGAACTGATCGCGCGCGAACTCGGCGTGATCGTGACCGACACAAACGGCGACGCTCTGCGCTCGCGTCTCTCGGTCGAGCCGGATGTAGCGTGGGTCGGCTATGCCAACGCGGCGGTGCGCGCGCAGATCGAGCCGCTGCTGCGGACTGCTTTGCAAAGGCGCGGTTTATCGGAGCAGCCATCGGAGCAGACGGCGGAGAGATGAAATCGATATACCGCAGCACGCCAGCCTCAGAGTATGTGTGAAGAACGGGTCAGCGCCCGCACCTCTTCAACGGCTCGTCGCCGGGCGCGGCGACCTTCGGTTATTTGAAGTTGCGGTGTGTTGGATGAGATTGAAATCGTAGTTTGTCAGGAGGAGTTTTAACTATGGCAGTTCTCGTGACCGGAGGCGCGGGTTACATCGGTAGCGTGACGGTTGAATTATTACGGGCACAAGGCGAGAGCGTGGTGGTGCTCGATAATTTGTCGCGCGGGCACCGCGCCGCCGTCGCCGCGGGCATGCCTTTTTATGTAGGTGATATCGGAGATGACGCGCTCATCAAGCGCATCGCGGGCGAGCACGACATAGAAGCTTGTCTCCACTTTGCGGCGTTTGCTTACGTCGGCGAATCCGTCGCCGAACCCAAGCTCTATTTCGAGAATAATGTCGGGCAGGGTCTCCGTCTGCTTGATGCGCTGATCAGGTCGAACATTAAACGCCTCGTCTTTTCGTCAACCTGCGCGACTTACGGCGAGCCGCAAAGCATCCCGATTACCGAGTCGCATCCACAGCAGCCGACGAACCCTTACGGCTGGTCAAAATTCTTCATGGAGCGCATGCTTGAGTCGTATCATCATGCTTACGGTTTGCGCTCCGTCACGTTGCGTTACTTCAACGTCGCCGGAGCTATCGAAAATCGCGGTGAGCATCACGACCCGGAACCGCACCTGCTCCCGATCGTGCTCGGGGCGGCTGAAGGCAAACTTCCCTTTGTGACCGTCTTCGGCGGTGACTACCCGACGCCGGACGGAACTTGCGTGCGCGATTATATTCACGTCTCGGATTTGGGCGACGCGCACATTCGCGCGCTCAATTATCTACGCGATGGCGGCGACTCGACACACGTCAACCTAGGCAACGGACAGGGCTATTCCGTGCTTGAAGTCATCGAAGCGGCGCGGCGCGTGACCGGCAAGGCAATCGAAGCGCGCCTTGAAGCACAGCGACCCGGCGACCCTTCGCGCCTCATCGCCGATGCGAGTAAAGCGTTTCAACTGTTCGGCTGGCGCCCAGCACATCCAGAACTTGAGGCCATGATCCGCACGGCATGGGAATGGCGACTCGCGCATCCGAAGGGTTATGAAGAGCGGAATTAATATCTCGACGATTGAGTCTGATTGATGAAACTGCTGGGCATTGATGTGGGCACGACCGGCACGCGCGCCGTGATGATTGACGAAGCGGGTCGCATGACTGAGTCCGCGACCTCCGAGCACGCGCCCTTCGCTTCGCCGCACATCGGCTGGGCCGAGCAGGATCCGCGTGATTGGTGGCGTGCGGCAGGCGAAGCCGTGCGCGAGACGTTGGCGATGAGCGGAACGCCGGCCGTTGAAATCGCGTGCGTCGGATTGTCAGGGCAGATGCACGGTGCGGTGCTGCTCGATGAACGTGAGGAGCCTTTACGTCCGGCAATCATCTGGTGCGATGGGCGCACCAGCGAGCAGTGTCGCCAACTGACGGAGCGCGTCGGAGCAAAACGTCTCATCGAACTCGTCTCCAATCCCGCGCTCGAAGGCTTCACGCTGCCTAAACTGTTGTGGGTGCGCGAGCATGAGCCGGAATTATGGAAGCGCGTGCGCGGCGTCATGCTGCCGAAAGATTACGTGCGACTGCGTCTGTCCGGCGAGCGTGCGATTGACGTGGCCGATGCTTCCGGGACGTTGCTCTTTGACGTGGGGCGGCGCGCGTGGTCACGCGAGATGCTCGACGCCGTTGAAATTGAAGAGAAGTTGCTGCCTACGGTTTACGAATCACAGGAAGTGTGCGGGCGAGTGTCGGCGGCGGGCGCCGCCGCGACGGGTTTGCGCGAAGGCACACCCATCGTCGCGGGCGCGGGGGATCAAGCGGCTGGCGCGGTCGGATTAGGAGTCGTGAAGCCGGGGGCGGTCAGCGCGACCATCGGCACTTCGGGCGTCGTCTTTGCCGCGACCGACCGTCCGGCTTTTGACAAACGCGGGCGCGTGCACACGTTCTGTCATGCCGTTCCTGACAGGTGGCATGTGATGGGCGTCACACAGGGCGCGGGACTTTCCCTGCGTTGGTTTCGCGATCAGTTCGGCGGCCTCGATAATGGAGATGAAGCAACCGGCGATGATGCGTATGAGCGTTTGTGTTCGCAGGCGGCAAGCATTCCGGCGGGTGCGGACGGACTCTTATGGGCGCCGTATTTGATGGGCGAGCGGACGCCGCATCTCGACCCGTTAGCCAGAGCCGCGCTCGTCGGGTTGACCGCGAGCCACACGCGCGCGCATGTCGTGCGCGCGATTCTGGAAGGCGTGGCGTTTTCACTGCGCGATACGCTGACGATTTTTGCGGAGATGCATGTTCCGGTGGAGACGATCCTGCTCGGCGGCGGCGGCGCGCGCTCATCACTCTGGCGACAGATTCAAGCGGACGTGTACGGGCGCGCGGTGGAGACTGTGGCCGTGGATGAAGGCGCGGCCTACGGCGCGGCCTTGCTCGCCGGAGTCGGTTGCGGCGCATGGCCGTCGGTTGATGTCGCGTGCGCGCAGGCGGTGCGCGTCGCTTCTCGCCTCGAGCCTGACCCGGCAGCAACTCAATTGATGAATCGCCGCTACGACGCTTTTCGCGCTGTGTACCCCGCGCTGCGCGACATCTTTCGTCCGGGCTCATAAACAGGAAAGTCACCTGACACAGCAGACATTGAGGTCAAAGATCATGACTCCTAAAAATTACGAACCGCGACCCGAACACAAATTCACTTTCGGATTATGGACCGTGGGGAACCGCGGGCGCGACCCGTTTGGCGACGCGGTGCGCGAAACGCTTCATCCCGTGGACGCGGTCAAGTTACTTGCGGAGGTCGGAGCCTACGGAGTCAACTTGCACGACAACGATCTCGTCCCGATTGATGCGACATCGGCGGAACGCGACAGGATCGTGCGCGGGTTCAAGGCCGCCTGCGAGTCCAGTGGCCTGACAGTGCCGATGGCAACCGTCAATCTTTTCTATGACCCCGTCTTTCGTGACGGCGCGTTTACGGCCAATGATGCGCGGGTGCGCGGCTTTGCGGTCCAGAAGACTTGTCGCGCGATGGACATCGGCGCGGAACTCGGCTCAAAGATTTTCGTCCTCTGGGGCGGGCGCGAAGGCACGGAGACGGATGCTTGCCGTCGTCCTGATGAAGCCGCCAAGCGTCTGCGCGAAGCTCTTAACTACCTGTGCGAGTATTCGCTGGCTCGTGGATATGATTACAAGTTTGCGCTCGAGGCCAAGCCGAACGAACCGCGCGCGGACATTTACATGCCGACGACGGGCGCTTATCTCGCTTTCATCACCACGCTCGATCATCCTGAAATAGTCGGCGTCAATCCGGAGGTCGCGCACGAACATATGCCGGGATTGAATATGACGCACGCCGTCGCGCAGGCTTGGGAAATGGGAAAGCTGTTTCACATCGATCTCAACGATCAGATTCCGGGCCGTTACGATCAGGACTTGCGGTTCGGTTCGACCAATCCGAAGGCCGCGTTCTGGCTCGTGAAGTTTCTGGAAGATGTCGGCTACGCAGGGTCGCGCCACTTCGACGCGCACGCTTACCGCACAGAGGATTACGAAGGTGTCAAAGATTTCGCACGCGGTTGTATGCGTACCTATTTAATTTTGAAAGAGAAGGGCGCGCAGTGGAATGC
>JBOGOY010000107.1:0-8815 GCA_050748185.1 Pyrinomonadaceae bacterium | reverse complement strand
GTGATAAGCAAATGATGAATGCGAAATGATGAATGATGAATAAAAGACAGACGGCTTTCATTCATCATTTCGCATTCATCATTTCCGCTTCGGAGGTTGTTATGCCCGTCCACATCACACCCGAAGAGTTGACGCTCCTCCAAGCCCTTGCCGAGAGCTATCCGACGGCCGAGGCGGCGCTGGCGGAGGCCGGCGCGCTGAGGGCGGCACTGACGCTCCCGAAAGGGGTGGTCCACGTCGTCAGCGACGTACACGGCGAGTATAAGAAACTGCGGCACATCATCAACAACGCTTCGGGGAGCCTGCGCCCGCTGGTGGGCGGCTTGTTCGACGGTCGCCTCTCAGGGCCGGAACAGCAGGACTTGCTGGCGCTGCTCTACTACCCGCGGGAGATGATGGAGCACCGGCACGAGTTGCTGGCGGATGACGACAAACGCGGCGAGTGGGTGCGGCGGACGCTCAGGCAGCAATTTGAAATCATCAGGGAACTGGCGCGCGGGTATTCACACCGGCGCGTGACCGGACTGTTTCCGCGGGAGTTCAGAGAACTGTTTGAAGAGTTATACGACGAACCGGCGACCGGGCGGGGCGAGGGTTACGTCAACGCGATGATCGAACCGCTCTGCGAGCACGGGCGCGATCTCGGCGCGGTGCGGGCCGCCGCGCGGATGGTGCGAAACCTCTCGGTCGCGGAACTCGTCGTCGCGGGCGACCTCGGGGACCGCGGCCCGCGGATCGACAAGGTGATCGACTATTTACTGGAACAGCCGGAAGTCTCCTTCACGTGGGGCAACCACGACGTCTCTTGGATGGGCGCGTGCCTCGGGCACGAAGCTCTGATCGCGACGGTGATCCGCATCTCGCTCCGTTACCGCCGGGTGTCACAACTGGAAGAGGGTTACGGGCTGATCATCACGCCGCTCGAGAAACTCGCGCGCGACATTTACGGCGACGATCCGGCGGAACGCTTCAAGACCCGCGGGACGGGACTGCGCGACGATCTGCTAATGGCGCGGATGCAAAAGGCCATCGCCGTCATCCAGTTCAAGCTCGAAGGCCAAGTGAGTCGTCGCCATCCCGAGTGGGAGATGGAGCACCGTAACCTGCTTCACCGCATCAATCCACAAGAAGGCACGGTCGAAATCGACGGGCGCACCTACCCGCTGCTCGATACACACCTGCCGACGATCGATCCCGCCGACCCTTACGGCCTGACGAGAGAAGAGCAGTCGTGCGTGGACCGGCTGCGACAGTCGTTCGTCTCCAGTTCGCGCTTGTGGCAGCACATGTCTTATGTGACGCGGCGCGGCTCAATGTTCGCGCGTCGAGACGAAGCGGTGATCTTCCACGGCTGCCTGCCGGCGGACGAGCAGGGCGAGTTCCTTGCGTTGAAGGTGGCGGGCCACGAGCGCAGCGGGCGCGGGCTGTTCGACGCTCTGGATTCCATCGTGCGCCGCGCCTTCCGCAAAGGGGCGGAGAAGATTGACGCGGACGCCGACTGGCTCTGGTACCTCTGGACCGGGCCGCTCTCGCCTCTCTTCGGCAAGGACCGGATGTCGACCTTCGAGAATTACTTCGTCGAAGACAAAGAGGCCCGCAAAGAGCACAAAAATTCTTACTTCAAGCTGATTCACGACCGGGAGTTTTGTCGCCGAGTGACGGCCGAGTTCGGCGTCACAGAGGGTGGGATCATCGTCAACGGCCACGTGCCGGTGAAAGTTGAGAAGGGCGAGGAACCGGTCAAGCAGAGCCGCGCGGCGGTGACGATTGACGGGGCGTTTTCGGAAGCCTACGGTGATCGCGGCTATACGCTGATTCTCGCCCCGGAGCGCGTCGCCCTCGCCGAACACCATCACTTCGAGTCGATCCAAGAGGCCATCACCGCCGGGGCCGACATCGTCCCGCGCGTCATGACCATCCGTGAGTACGAGCGGTCCCGCCTCGTCGCCGACACGGAAGAAGGAGTCGGCCTCCGCGCCCGGATCGCAGCGCTCGAACGCCTCGTCAGCGCTTACGAAGAAGGCACGCTGTTAGAGTCATAAAGCCGGCTCAGTCCAAAGTCCAAAGTCAAACTGTTGTTCCGACTTTGGACTTTGGACTTTGGACTGAGGATCAGACCGCCTGCGCGACCGGGGGGGCCGGCGCGTGCTTGTTATCGGCCCGGCGGACGGTGAAGACGTGTGTGCTCTGGCTCTTGCCTTTCACCTTCACGTCGCCGAGCGGTTCAGTTTCGTAGTCGATGCCGAGCAGGTGCGCGGTGTCGTCGCTGATCAGGATCGGGACGCCTTTCTCTTTAGTCGTGGACTCGAGCCGCGCCGAGAGGTTCACGGTGTCGCCGATGATGGTGTATTCCAGCCGGCCCGGCGCGCCGACCACGCCGCAGGTCGCTTCGCCGGTGTGGATGCCGACGCCGATGGCGATGTGCGGGCGGCCCGTGTCTTTCCATTCGTCGTTGATCCGTTCGACCTCTCTCAACATCTCCAGCCCGCAGGCGACCGCCGCGCGCGCCTCCAGTTTATCGCCGCGCGCGACCGGAGCGCCGAAGACGATCATTAACCCGTCGCCGATGAACTTGTTGATGTGGCCCCCGTAGCTGCTAACGATGCGGTGCATCCGGCTGAAATACTCGTTCAACCACCCGACGACGATCTCGGAGTTGACCGACTCGGAGAGCGTCGTGAAGCCGCGGATGTCGGTGAAGATGAGCGTCACCGTGCGACGCTCGCCGCCGAGCGCGAGCGATTCGCGTTGTTGCCAGAGGGCGTCGGCGACTTCCGGCGAGACGCAGCGCGAAAAGATGTCCATGATCTGCGCCCGCTCGGCCTCCTTGTCCTCCCGGATCGCACGCTCGCGCGAGTAGCGCAACAGGAACCCTGAAAGCGTCAGGATGCCGACGCCTATCTGGGTCGTGGCGAGCGGCAGGATGACTCCCCGCGTGTTGAATGCCCACGCGGACACGGCGACCATCCCAGCCGCGACCGTGACGACGATCAAGGCGGCCCAGAAAGCGCGCAGCCAGAAGACCGCCCCGCCGACGAGGGTCAGCGCCAGCAACACGATCGCGATTCGTGAGCTGTATGAAAGCCGGCGGAGATCGTTGCCGAACAGCAGGGTGGCGACGACGTTGGCGTGAATCTCGACGCCGGGCATCAGCTTGGGCGCGGTTTCCAGCGGCACCCCGGACATGCGTGCGTACAGAGACGAAAGTACGCCGGGCTGGTAATAGGGGGTCGAGAAAAGATCGGGGGCGTCGTTATTGGTCGCGCCAATCAGTACGATCCGATCCCTGAATAGTTCGTCCGGCACGTCCGCGCCCTCTTTCGGGAAGAGGATGTCGCCCGCCGAAATGTAGCGGAAGCCCGGCGTGCGGCTCCGAAAATCGATGTTGAGGTTGAGGTCGTTGCGGAGCGGGATGCGCCTGTCGCCGAGCATCACGGCGTCTTCGCCCGCGACGCCGACCAGTGGCTTGTCCAGATAGATCTGGGCGATCGTAGCGGCGAAACTAAACTCGTCGGGCTCGTCCACCGTGCCCGGGGGGATGAGTTGGGCCGTGCGGACGAAACGATCTTTGTCATGCGGCAGATCGACGAAGCCCACCGCCGACGCCACATCGGCGAAAGTCGGCAAAGGGGTGATGCCGGGGGTGCCGCCCTCGGCTAATTTCTTGGCGATGACGACGTTGGCTTCGTTGAGCACGTCGATCAACTTCTGATCGGCGATCCTGTCTTCCTGCGTAAAGCCGCCTTCTTCGCTCAGGTAAACGTCGAGCCCGATGATGCTTGCACCGCCGTCTTGTGCCCGCTTGATGATCTCCGCGTAGTAGCTGCGCGGCCATCTCTGAAGGCGGATGTTCGATTCCCGGATCGATTGCTCGTCCACACCGATGATTGTGATCGGTTCGCTCAGGCCGCGCTCACGCAGTTGCGGGCGCAGCACGTCGCGCAACTGGAACAGCACGTCCAGCGCAGACTGCTCCATGCTGGTGACCACGCCGTAGGGGTAGGCGGCGTACTTGCCGTTGGCGTCCGGGAGCGGGCGCATCGCCAGCGCCAGCCCCACCCACACGAGGAGGAGCAGGCCGAGCGCGAGCGTCCAGTACCAACGGCGCAGCAGCGAGGAGGCGAAAGTGAACTTGCGGAAAAGTGACATGGAGTTTACTCGGGAGCCACGGCAACAAAGGGGCGTCTTGGGGACGCGCCCGGTTGACGGCGGCCATGTTAAAGATCAGGAACGGGGGCGCGCGTGTGCGAGGCGTGCAGACGGTCAGGATTCGTGGAACGCTGTCGAAAAGCGTTGCTCCATTCGACCGCTCTGGGCGAGATTGTAATGTCCCGTGTGGGGCCGGTCAAACGAGTCGCGGCTCGCGCCGGCGGGCGAAAAATTCCGTCTGCGGAATTCAAGCGTCGGCCACCCGGAAGTAAATCATTTCGAGCCCCGAGATGTTGATCGATTCTTCCTTCAAGTCGAGTTGCTGGTCTTCGAGGCGAGCGCGGGCGGCGGGGGTCAACAGAATTTCGCCCATGTCGCCGATGTCTTCGCCAAGCTTCGAGGCGAGGTTGACTTCGCTGCCAAATACGTCTTCGTCTTCGATGTTCAACAACCGGCCGTGCCCGATGCCGATCGAGACGTAGAGGTGCTGCTCTTCGGGCAGCAGCAGGTTGGCGGTGCGAAGATGCCGCGTAATCATCCGGCCGGCGGCGACGGCATCATCCACCGTGTCGAAAAGGCAGAACAGGTTGTCGGCCTCCGACTTCAGCAGCAGGCCGCGGTGTTCAGCGACGCAGGGCCGGGCGACGCGCTGCATCTGGTGAATCATCAGCAGGTACGAGATGATCCCCAGCCGCTGCGTCGTCCGGGAAAAGCCGGACATGTCGAGCACCAACACGGCTTTCTCCTGCTCGAAAACTTCCTCGATCTCCTGTTTGAGTTCGGCCCGGCGTTCAGGGCGCTCGATCATTTCCGTCAGCAACCGCTCAAGGTTAGCGCGCGAGTTGTGTTTGACAACCGGCTCGTTATTCTCGGACGAGAGTGGTTTTTGGGTCACGGACTGTGCTCTCCCTACGGGTCGGAAGGTAAAAACAAAGGCCGCGCTTGTGTTACCACGAACAGCCCCACCGGAGCAAACTGTTAACGACTATCTCATGTAGAAGCAACGGCTTGGCTAATCTTGACAAAAAAGTAATGTATTGGGTAAGATGACCTCGTGCCTGACAATGTGTGATTTCGGGTGAGGCTTGACGGATGAAAGTTTCCGCACAAGAGGAATATGGGCTGCGCTGCCTGTTGCAACTCGCCACGGTCGGCGGTGAGGGATTTCTGACGCTCACGCAGATCGCCGAGCGCGAAGGTATTTCGGTGGCGAACGCCGGCAAACTCCTCTGGATTTTGAATAAGGCGGGGCTCGTCAAATCTCTCCGCGGCACCAAGGGCGGTTACACGCTGGCCCGGCCGGCGGACGAGATTCACTTGAGCGAGATCATCAAGGTGCTCGACGAAGACGTGCTGGCGAGCCACTGCAACAGTTATACAGGCGTCCTCGACGCCTGCGTCCACACGGGCAACTGCGGCATCCGCCCGGTGATCGTCGGCCTGCACGATGTGGTCCAGCGTGCCCTGTCGGGCATCACGCTGGCGCAATTGGTCGGCACCGAGGCGAACGTCGAGACGACGCTGCACCAGATTCAACGCCAACCGGGCGAGGGCGGCAAGGCGCGGAGACAAGCGTGAAGGGAAATTGCGATTTTTGATTTAAGGCGCGATCCAAACTGAGTGTCGCTGGATTTCAATCGCAAATTAAAAATCTAAAATCCAAAATCAATACACATGAGCACAATCGAGCTACTGGCTAATCAAGAGTATAAGTACGGCTTCGTCACAGACATCGAGTCTGAGGTGATTCCGCGGGGACTGAACGAAGACACCGTCCGGCTCATCTCAGCGAAGAAGAACGAGCCGGAGTGGATGCTGGAGTTTCGGCTGAAGGCCTATCGCCAATGGCTCAAGATGGAAGAGCCGAAGCACTGGCCGAACATCGCATACCCGGAAGTCGATTATCAGGACATCATTTACTACAGCGCGCCGAAGCAGCAGGCGAAGAAGGCGAGCCTCGACGAAGTGGATCCGGAACTGCTTCGCACGTTCGAGAAACTCGGCATTCCCATCACAGAGCAGAAACAACTGGCGAACGTGGCGGTCGATGCCGTCTTCGATTCCGTGTCGGTGGCGACGACTTATAAAGAGAAGCTGAGGAAACACGGCGTCATCTTCTGCTCGTTCTCCGAGGCGGTGCGGGAGCACCCCGAACTGATCAAAAAGTATCTTGGCTCGGTCGTCCCCGTCGGCGACAACTACTTCGCGGCGCTCAACAGCGCGGTCTTCACCGACGGCTCGTTCTGCTTCATCCCGAAGGGCGTCCGCTGCCCGATGGAGCTTTCGACTTATTTCCGGATCAACAACTCCGAGTCCGGCCAGTTCGAGCGCACGCTGATCGTCGCCGAAGAAAGGTCGCACGTCTCGTATCTCGAAGGCTGTACCGCGCCGCGCTTCGATAAGAACCAACTGCACGCGGCGGTCGTTGAGTTGATCGCGCTCGATGATGCCGAGATTAAATATTCGACCGTGCAGAACTGGTATGCGGGCGACGAGGAAGGCCGGGGCGGCATTTACAACTTCGTCACCAAACGCGGCAAGTGCGCCGGGCGCAACTCGAAGATTTCGTGGACGCAGGTCGAAACCGGATCGGCGATCACTTGGAAGTATCCGTCGTGCATTTTGCAGGGTGATAATTCGGTCGGCGAATTCTACTCGGTCGCCCTGACAAACCACGCGCAGCAGGCGGACACGGGCACGAAGATGATCCACATCGGCAAGAACACGCGCTCGAATATCGTCTCGAAGGGTATCTCGGCCGGCCGCTCGAACAACAGCTATCGCGGCCTCGTCAAAGTCCTGCCCGGAGCCGAGGGCGCGCGCAACTATACGCAGTGCGACTCGATGCTGATCGGCGGGAAAAGCAGCGCTAACACTTTCCCGTACATCGAGGTGATGAACAACACGGCGCGCGTCGAGCACGAAGCGACCACCTCGCGCATCAGCGAAGAGCAATTGTTCTACCTGATGCAGCGCGGCATCTCGCAGGAGGACTCCGTCTCGCTCATCATCAACGGCTTTTGCAAAGAGGTCTTCCGCGAGTTGCCGATGGAGTTTGCCGTCGAGGCGCAACGCCTGCTCGGGTTGAAGCTCGAAGGCAGCGTTGGATAGAACGGCCCTTTGAAAGAGAGTGGTTCCGCCATGGAAATGCGGCTGACGATTATTTATGAGCAGGCCGGGGAACTGGTGCAAGCCTCGGTAGCGGAATTGCCCGGCGCCATCTCTCTCGGTAAGACGCGGAAAGAGGCGCGCGCCAATGTGGCCGAGGCCATCGAGATGGTATCTGAAGGCAACCGTCTCTTGGCGGGCGAGGCGGTACCGAACGGCGAGCGCTTGGCAATTGGTTCATCTAGTTCCGTTGAGGACGTACTTCGTGCTGAAGATTAATCACTTACACGCCGTCATTGACGGCAAGGAAATACTGCGGGGGATCAGCCTGACGGTCAAACGGGGTGAGGTGCACGCCATCATGGGGCCGAACGGCTCGGGCAAGTCCACGCTGGCGAAAGTGCTGGCGGGCCACCCGTCTTACGAGGTGACGGGCGGCGAGGTATTGTTCGACGGCCGGAACTTGTTGGAGTTGGGGCCGGACGAGCGCGCCCGCGAAGGCGTGTTCCTCGCGTTCCAGTACCCGGTCGAAGTGCCGGGCGTGTCGAACGCGCAGTTTCTGCGGCTCGCCTACAACGAAAAGCGCAAGCACCACGGCGAAGAGGAATTGGACCCCTTGGAGTTCAAAGACCTGCTGGCGGAACGCGCGAAGATTGTCGAGATGGAATCGGGTCTCATGTCGCGCTCGGTGAACGAGGGCTTTTCGGGCGGCGAGAAGAAGCGCAACGAGATTTTGCAGATGGCGGTGCTTGAGCCGAAGCTCGCCGTGCTCGACGAGACGGATTCGGGTCTCGACATCGACGCGCTCCGCATCGTCGCCGACGGCGTCAATCAACTGCGCGGCCCCGACAACGCCATCATCCTCGTCACACACTACCAGCGGCTACTTAATTACATCGTGCCCGACTTCGTCCACGTCCTCTACAAAGGGCGCATCGTGCGCTCCGGCGGCAAGGAGTTGGCGCTCGAACTGGAAGAGAAAGGTTACGATTGGATCAGAGAAGAAGTGGCCACCGGCGCTTGAGCCTCGGTCGATTCTTCGTCCCGCTGGAGTTTTGAACTAAGCAGATGTCGCAAGCAATCAAAGAAGAGAACTCATACCAGAAGGCTTTCCGCGAGTGGCGCGAGAGCGAACGCGCGGCAGCCGTACCCGCTTGGCTCACGCGGCGGCGCGAAGGCGCGCTGGAGCGTTTCGAGCAAGTCGGCTTTCCTACCATTGACGAGGAAGAGTGGAAATACACGAACGTCGCGCCGCTGGAGAAGGCGGCTTTTCAGCCCGCGTCGGATGGCGAGCGTGTCGCCAGTGTGCCGGATGAAATCCTCAAGCGGTTCGTTGATGGTGAGGCGACGGAGACTCGACTCGTTTTCGTCAACGGCGCTTTTCGCCCGGAGTTGTCGTCTTTTGTCGAGGCTCTGCCGCACGGCGTCGTCGTGAGCGAACTCGGCGCAGCCCTCACAGGCGAGCACCAGTCGCTCGTCCGCGAGTATCTCACCCGCGCCGGGGCTGACGAGTCGGACGGCTTTGCCGCTCTCAACATGGCTTTCACCGGGCGTGGGG
>JBOGOY010000106.1:0-8872 GCA_050748185.1 Pyrinomonadaceae bacterium | reverse complement strand
ACAGGTTTTGACTTGTCACCTGTCACCTATCACTTGTCACTTTTGAGGGTGTTTCCAATCTCAGCGGACAAACCGAATCGCGCGGGCGACGCCGTCTTCGCTCAACAGCACCTCGGCGCTAATCGACTCGCCAGCGCGCACGGCGTTGAACGGCAGGCCGAGTCCGGCCAGCGAGGCGCGCGGAACCTGCACGCGGACCAGTTGGCCGCTTTCCACCGGTGTCGAGCGGTTGTCGCCGTTCAGCGGGAAGAAGTCAGTCAACCCCTCGGCCTCGCCGGCGTTGGTCCCCGAAGAGTTGGCGGCCGTCTCGCTCGCGCCGCTCACGGTCATCGTCTCATCGAAGCGCAAAGGCGGACTCTCATTCTTCACAGGAGCGGGCCGGGCGGGCTGCTTTCGCGGCGTCTTTATCTTCTTATTATTCGACTTCGATGGCGGCTCCGGCGTCGCTTCAGTTGATCCAGGCGGCACAGTGGTGGTATCCCTGCGCGGCGTCGCCGCCGGGCCGGCGGCGGCGGCGATTTCCGGCACGGGCGGCGGCGCGACACTCGCCGGCGACAGTTGCGCGTAAAGCCAAGCGGCGAACATCACGAGCGCGACCGAGGCGGCGACGGCGGCGGCCGGGGCCAAAAACTTGCGACGGGACGCGAGCAAAGTAGAAGTATTGTGTGCGGCGGGCACGCTCAT
Source organism: Pyrinomonadaceae bacterium (assembly GCA_050748185.1). Taxonomy (GTDB): domain Bacteria; phylum Acidobacteriota; class Blastocatellia; order Pyrinomonadales; family Pyrinomonadaceae; genus JACCRA01. The sequence continues at coordinate 8,188 of JBOGOY010000106.1, read as the reverse complement.
CGGCGCGACTTCCGCATCACCCGTGCGTCCTTCTCGACTGGCGCGGAAAGCCGCAAGCAACGCGGCCTCGACGCGCGGGGGCGCAGACGCTCGCGCGTCGTTCTGATTCATGGCGCGCAGGGCTTGCGTCAACTCCCGCTCGCCTGAGAGCCGCGCCGCGCACGCCTGACAGCCAGCGACGTGTTCGCCCGCTTGTCCGCGCAAAGCGGCGTCCATCAATTCACCGCGCGCCAGTTCGACGACGTGTTGTTCAAAGCGCACACAGTTCATCCCAGATACCTCGACGCCTCAGACGGGCGCATCCCGCTCTGTTCAGTATTGCTGAACGCCCGCAACTTCTCGCAGAGCAGCCCGCGTGCCCGGTGCAAACGCGAGCGCACCGTGCCGACGGCCAGCCCCAACGCATCGGCCGCCTCGGCGTAACTCAACTCGTGCAATTCGCACAGCACCACGACCTCGCGATAGTGAGCCGGCAGCGCGGACACGGCCTGCCGCACCGCCTCGACCTGCCGGCCACGCGCCAACTCTTCAAACTGTTGCTCGGGCGCGGCGAACGCCGATTCCGTGTGATTGGTCCCTGCCTCTTCCATCGCTTCGATACTCGTCAGCAGGTGTGCGCGCTCGCGCTCCAAACGCTTCAACACCTGATTGCGCGCGACGCCGTAGAGGTAAGCGGCGGCGCTGCCGCGCGCCGGATCGTAACGCCCCGCCTCGCGCATCACGGCGAGAAACACCTCCTGCGTTACGTCTTCCGCGAGCGACGCGGAGCCGCACATCTGAAAAGCGAAACGGTAGATGCCGCCCTGCCGCCGCCGGTATAGCCCGGCAAAGGCGTGCTCATCGCCGTCGGCGATGAGCCTAAGTAGTTCCACGTCGCTGTGCGGGAGAGAATCAGTCATCCGCGTCGATGCAAACTGCCCTTCGATTATGTCCGTCAATGCTAATTCCGTTGGCGCGGGAGAAAAGTTCCACCGTCTGGCAAGAAAAAGAAGGGCTTGAACGTGGCAGGGGCGAAAGTGCGCGTCGCCGGGAGCGCGGGCCATTAGTTTCTACACAAACCTACAGTGAGTGTTTGGCGGCTATTGCCGCCTGATGTGCGGAAGGGCTGTGCCCTTCCGCCTCCTCCCGCATTTTAACTTCCGGGGCTGTGCCCCGGTGCTGGGGCAAGAGCCCCGGAAAAACAAAGCGGCACTAACGGTGAGTCACAGACTCACCGCACATCAGGCGGCAATAGCCGCAGCACAGCACCGCTGATCAATTTGTGTGGAAACCAATGGCGTGAGCATCCTAATCTGCCACAAGCGCCTAGCGAGAAAAGAGGGCACAGAATTTCTTAACCATGCGTGAAGGCGAAAAAGTTCTGCGCGCTCTGCGGCACTGAAGGCGGGCTGCGACTTCCGCGCTTTCAGCAGAAAAGCGACGCCTTCAGCCGCAGAAGTTCAGCCGGCGAAACGAGTTCTACTTCGGCGGCGCGGGGGTGTGGGCGGGTGGGTAATAACCGCGGCGGACAATCGCACGCCGCTTGCCGCTGCCGGGCGGGGCAGCGATCTTAACTTCGACTTCACGGAATTTGCCATCGCGCGCCGGAGCCGAAGACGCGTAGCCGATGACGTACTGTGAGCGTAGGTCGCGGGTGATTTCGTTGACGGCGTTAATTAAGTCATCCTTGTGGTCCGGGAAGAAAGCACGCCCGCCGGATTCCCTTGTGATTGCGGTGATGAGATCAGTAGCCTTGGCGCGGGAACTTTTGCGCGTAATGCTGCCCCTGATATCGAGTTCTTTCACAAACGCGATAGCGAAGACTTGCACGCTCCCCCGCCGTAAATATTCAATCAACTCCTCCGACTTAAGCAGGCTGTGCCTATCTTCTCCGTCAGTGAGCAGGATGATTGAGCGGCGGCGCTGAGCGTCTTCTGGCTTGCGTTCTGCCACGCGCTTCGCAGACAGGTAAACGGCATCTATCAATGCCGTCTCCCCGCCCTCAATATACATACTGTCAAGCCCCTTGTTGAGCTCAGACTGAGCAGAGGTGAAATCTTTGACGACTTGAATCTTGTTACTACTAACGAACCTGACCAGCATCGCCTCGTCGCCCGGACGATTGACTGAAACGATGGCTTGCCCGGACTTGATGATGTCGTTGATATGGAACCGAAGCGACCCCGAATTATCGACCACCAGCGCAAAGCTGACAGGCAATTCTTCCTTCGCAAAATGTGTAATTGCCTGCACAGCGCCGTCTTCTTTAATCACGACATCCTCCCTGAGCACATCGACGGCAGAAGTATCCTCTTTGCCTGTGACTATTACATTCAACTTCATCAGCGACGGAGGCGGCGGCGTTGGCGCGCTTGATGTCGGTGTGCCGGTAGGCTGCGCGGCGGCAGTTGAAATAAAACACAGTGCTGTAATGATGAAGAGGCGTGTGGATGAAGTTGTGAGTCGGAGCATGGTCTTGACCTTCATTGGTTCACGCGGCGCGGGCGCGTGTCGGCGGGCTGGATGGTCTTGCCGTCGTGGTACTCGGGGCCGCAATAGCGGCGCGGCTCTTGTCCGATGTTGAAGGTCTTGGCGCGGATAATCGGGCAGGTCGGCGCGGCGATGAGGCCGGTCGTTGGGTCGATGTCGAGCGTGATCGTGCCCATCAGTCGTGACGAGTTGTCAGACTGCGAAGCGCCGGGGCCTTCGGGTCGCGGTCCCGTTTGACGCGCCCGCTGGCCCGGCCCCGGCAACGTCTCGTCCAAGCCTTCGAGCGCATCGGGCGGGGCGTCGTCCGGCGGCATCGCCTCGTCCCCCGCTAACGCCTCGCCTTCCGTCTCTTCCAACGGCTCTTCGCCGGCCGACGTGGGCGCGGTGCCGCTGATGAATAACTCGACGCGCTTGCGGGGGCCGCCCGTCGCAACGGCGGCCGTCGTCGTGCCGCCCTCATCGCTTTCGACCGCGGCGGAAACAGGCAACATACCCGTGCGTAAATCCACCTCGGCCTGCTCGACGCCGGACGGCATCTGCCAGTCGCCCTGCCATTCGGGATGCGCGTCGAGCGCGGCCTGCATGAAGTCGGACCAGATGGGCAGAGCCGAGTCGGCCCCGGTGAGTCCGAGTTGCGAGCCGTCGTCAAAGCCGACCCACGCGACACAGACCAGCTTCGGCGTGTAGCCCGCGAACCAGCCGTCGCGAGAGGTGCCGGTCTTGCCCGCGGCGTTGTGCTTGAAGCCGCGTGCGCGCAGGCGTGCGGCGGTGCCGCGGTTGACCACGTCTTTCATGAACGAAGTCATGATGTAGGCGACTTCGGGGCGCAGCACGTCGTTGTGCTGCGCGGTCGGGGCGGCGATGGTCGCGCCGCGCCCGGTCGTGACGCGGTTGATCGCGACCGCCGTCGAGCGCGTGCCCGAGCGCGCGAAACTCGTGTAGGCCGAAGCCATCTGCAAGGGCGTCGCCTCATTGGTCCCCAAAGCCATCGCGGGGTAGGCGCGCGGCGGCTTCGGCAGCCCGGCCTTCGCGGCGAGGTTCATCACGCGCCCGATCGTCACCTCCATCGCCACGTCCACCGTGATCACGTTCTTGCTGTGGACCATCGCATCGCGCAGCGTCAACGGCGCATTGGTATAGCTGTCGCCGAAATTACCGGGCGCGTATTCCTGATTGTCGAAAGTGAAGGTCTTCGGCTCGTCCGGGTAGGTCGTCGCCGCCGTGATGACGCGCGGGATCGGATCGTAGGCGGTGTTGAGCGCGGCGGCGTAAACGAACGGCTTGAAGACCGAGCCGGGCTGGCGCAGAGCCTCGGTGGCGCGGTTCAACTGGCTCTTCTCGTAGTCGCGCCCGCCGACCATCGCCACGATCTCGCCGGTCTCGGCGTTCAGCGCGACGAGCGCCGCCTGCAAAGTGCCGGGCCGGATGCGCTTGGCGTAGAGCTTGTCGAGCGCGTTCAGTTGTTTCGTCACCGCCGCGTAAGCCGCGCGCTGCAAATCCATGTCGATGGTCGTGTAGATCCGCAAGTGCTCGGCGGTGCGCGCGTCGGCGAGCAGGTCGGCTAGTTGCTGCTCGACGTAGTCCACGAAATACGGAGCTTCCGAACTGTCCATCCGGCCCTTCGCGGGGGCGAGCTTCAGCGCGGCGCTTTTGGCGCGGTCGGCCTCTTGCCGCGTGATCGCGCCGGCCTCGGCCATCGAATCGAGCACTTGATTGCGGCGCGCGGTCGCCGTCTCCGCGTGCCGGTACGGGTTGTAGCGGTTGGGGCTGCGAATGATACCGGCGAGCAGCGCGGCCTCGGGCAGCGTCAGCGCCGTCACGTCCTTGCCGAAGTAGGCGTCGGCCGCCTCGCCGAAGCCGTTGACGGAGAAGCCGCCGCGCTGGCCGAGGTAAGCCTCGTTGCAGTAGAGCGTGAAAATTTCCTGCTTGTCGAGGCGCGTCTCGAGGATGACGGACATGTACGCTTCGGCGAGCTTGCGCTTCAGCGAATATTCTGGCGAGAGCAGCAGGTTTTTGACGAGTTGCTGCGTGATGGACGAGCCGCCCTGCCGGGCGATGGGCGAGTTGGGGTCGGCATCGTAACGGCGGACGAGGGCGCGCAGGATGCCGCGGATGTTGATGCCGTAGTGGTCGAAGAAAGCGCGATCCTCCGTCACCGTGATCGCTTTGACGAGGTGCGCGGGCAAGTCGTCGAAGCCGACGACGCGCCGTTTCTGCCGCTGCTCGCCCGTGACCGAGCTAATCACTTCCGGTTCGAGCGGCGCGTTCTCTAGTTTGACGTTGGTCCCCAGTTCCGTGATCCCGGCGACGCCCTTTCCACCGCGGTTGAACGCGACGCGCAGCCGCGGGAACTGGAACTGCCCGTCCACCTTCGCGCTCTGCCCCGGCTCGATCTCGATTGTCTGGCCGCTCGCCGCGTAGCGCCCGCGCGCCCCGTCGGCCTGTTGCGACTTTTCGACGTAGCCGGCCCGCTTGAGGCGCGTGACGAGTTCGTCCGCGGTCATCGCGCTACCCGTGCGGACCTCCTTCGGCGCGGCGTAGATGCCGGCCGAGCGCGTGAAAATCTCGCCGCTGATCAGAAGATCGACGCGCGCCGAAAAGACCCAATAGTAGTAGCCGAGCACGCCGACGGTGAACGTCGTCAACAGCACCAGAGGGATCAACACCAGCGGGCTGAAGAGGCGACGCAACAAACGGCGCACGAACTCCTCTTCCGCCCCCTGATACTTGACGACGCGCGGACCGGCGCGGCGTTTGGCGACGGGCGGGAGGCGATTATCGGGCGGGTGTCGGACGGGCATAAATCAGATAGTAAATGGTGAATGGTAAATGGTAAATGGTTATCTTCAAATCCGGGCGGGCGCTGTCACCACACACAATCTCACAAGTGACAAGTCAAAAGTGACCAGTGACGGGATAAGCAGCTTGCGCGCAGCCCTATCCCTTAACGCGCTGGAAAGTTCGGGCCGCTGTGCCGTCGGTGGTCGCCGTCGCAAGGGCGGGAGTCGGCGTCAATTCACGGTGGCACATCTATGCCCGGCCACTTGTCACTTGTCACCTGTCACTTCAGAGCATTTTCCATTGACGATTAACCATTTACCAGACGTTGACACTGCGCTTCCCCTTTCGCTACCGTGACGCCTTGTTCGCGTAGCTGCGGCGACGGTTGGATGCGGCCTCCTGCTGATTGCGTTCGATGTCACTCATTTACAAACTGCCAGAGCGGGCGCGCGGGCGTCTCTACTACGCGCTGATGGCGCTCTTCGTCGTAATCGCGATCGGCACGATCGGTTTCTACGCGATCGAGGAGTTGACGCTCGCCGAGAGTTTGTACTTGACGGTGACGACCGTCGCCACCGTCGGTTACGGCGACCTCCACCCGCGCACGGTCGGCGGGCGCGCTTTCGCCACCGGCTTCATGCTCCTCAGCCTCGGCGCGGTCGGCATTCTGCTCTCGACAGCGGTGCAAGCGCTGGTGCAGGTCGAGTTGATCGCCACCTTCGGCGCGCGCCGCCGCTCGCGGGAACTGAACAAATTGAAGGATCATTACATCATCTGCGGCGCGGGGCGCGTCGGCTCGCGCATCATCCGCGACGTGCAGCGGGCGGGCGAGTCACTCATCGTCATCGAGAGCAACGGGCTGAAAATTCCCGACCTCACCGACCGCGGCGTCGCGGTGCTGGTCCGCGATGCGACGCTCGAAGAGACGCTGCGCGAGGCCGGGGTCGAGCGCGCGCGCGGCCTCGCCGCCTGCCTGCCCGACGACGCCGATAACGTCTATGTGGTGCTGACGGCGCGCGGCCTGAATGAGCGCCTGCACATCGTCGCGCGCGCCGTCGAAGAACAGGCCGAGCCGAAACTCATCCGCGCCGGCGCGAACCGCGTCATCGCCCCCACGATCATCGGCAGCCAGCGCATGACGCAGGCACTCCTGAAGCCGGCGGTTGACGACTTTATGTCTTCGATCACCGCCGAGAATCTCGACCTTAATTTTGAAGAAGTCGAGATCGGCCCTGACTCGGCCTACCTCGGCCAGAAGCTGCGCGCGACGAACATCCGCTCGGAGTTGGACGTGGTCATTGTCGCCGTCCGCCGTCGCGGAGGCGAGATGATCTTCAACCCCACGGGCGAAGCCACCATCATTTCCGGCGATCTGATGATTGCCATCGGGCGGGCCGACGCGCTCCGCCAACTCAAACACCTTTCGCGGCATAAGAAATAGTTTCAGGTTTCAGGTTGGGGTAAATAATGAGCGGCCCGTGCCGTTTCGTCCGAATCAAGCGCCTGAAATTTCAGACTTGAACTTGAGCCCTGAAACCTGAAATCTCAAACTTGAAACTCTTAGTCACAGGCGGCAGCGGCTACCTCGGCACGCACGTGCGCCGGTTCTTCGGGGCCGACGATTTCTCGCGGCGCGCGGGTGCGGACCTCCTCGTCTCTCTGGCGCTCTACGGCCTCTGCTAGTACGACGCGGTGATTCACCTCGCCGCGCATCTCGACAAAAGACCGGAGGCGGCGGAAGAGTGCTTCCGCGTCAACGCCGAAGGCACCGCCAACGTGCTGCGCCACATGCAGCCGAACTCCGTTTTCATCTACGCCTCGACGAAGGACGTGTACGGCGCGAACGCCGCCGGGTTGGCCGAAGTCGGCGAAGACTGCCCCGTCACTTACGCGGGCCAGTCGGCTCTCGAATGGTCGAAGCTGTTGGGCGAGCAGTACGTCGAATACTATGCCGCGCGCCGCCGGTTTCGCGCCTGCGTCTTCCGCCTGTCGGCCGTTTACGCGCGGCCGTCCGAGGGCAACGAGCCGGGGTTCGTCACACACTACGTCGAGTCGGTCAAGCGCGGCCACACGCTGCGTCTCCCGGCTGGCGGCTCGCCCGTGCGCGACCTGCTGCACGTCGAAGACTTCTCGCGCGCCTGCCGCGCCTTCATCGACTCACACGTCGCGCGCGGCGTGTATAATCTCGGCGGCGGGCGCGCGAACGCGGTCTCCCTGCGCGAGATCGCCGAGACCGTCGGCCGCCTGATCGAGCGGCAGCCGGTTTACGACGAAGGCCCGCACCCGCCCGCGCCCGTGCCCTTCGACTACGTCTCCGATCTGTCGCGCGTGCGCGCGGAACTCGGCTGGGAGCCGCGCGTCGGCGTCGAAGAGGGCTTGAAAAGTTTGCTGTGAGCGGCGCGAAAGTTTCGATGTGGATGCGAGCCGACAGGATTGAGCGCGTGGTGGTGCGCGGCGCGAACTGGGTGGGCGACGCGGTGTTGACCGTGCCCGCCCTGCGCGAGTTGCGCCGCGTGCTGCCGCAGGCGCACATCACGCTCGCCACGCGGCCGTGGGCCGAGGGCGTCTTCGCCGACGCGGATTTCATTGACGACCTGCTGCTCGTCGACGACCGGCGCGGCGCGCGCGGCTTCATCCGGCGGCTCCGGGCGTGGCGCGAGCGACGTTTCGACCTCGCGCTCCTCTTCCCCAATGCCTTCGCGCCCGCCCTGACGGCCTTCGCCGCGCGCGTGCCGCTCCGCTTCGGCTACGCGACCGACGGCCGCGCCGCGCTGCTGACGCACGCGCTCCCTCTTCCCGACTGGCGCAGCACGCGCCACGAAGTTTTTTATTACCTCAACCTCGTCGCCGGGCTTGAGCGCGCTCTCGCGGGCGCGGCGGCGGACGAACGTGAGATGCGCTTCGACCTGCGCGTCTCTGAGCCGCGGAAGGCGGAGGC
>JBOGOY010000105.1:0-8897 GCA_050748185.1 Pyrinomonadaceae bacterium | reverse complement strand
GTCGTTGGTCGCGCCGTCGAGTTCCGCCTCGGCGCGCAGGCGCAGCCGGTGCCTTAAGGCCGCGCGGGCGATGTCGCGCACATCGTCCGGGGTGGAGAATTCGCGGCCGCGCATCGCGGCGAGCGCCTTCGCGCAGAGCAGCAGCGCGACCGAGGCGCGGGGGCTGGCCCCATAGGCGACGGCCGGGTGCTCGCGCGTGCGGCGGACGATCTGGACGACGTAAGCCTGCACGCCCGGCTCCATCCGCGAGCGACGGATCTCGGCGCGGCAGTGAGAGATCGCGCTGGCATCGGGGAGCGGGTGAATATCGATCTGATCCAACCGCCGGGCGTTGAATCCTTCGTCCCAGTTGGCGACGACGCGGGCTTCCTCTTCGGCCGTGGGATAGTTGACGACGATCTTCAACAGAAAGCGATCGAGCTGCGCTTCGGGCAGCGGGTACGTGCCTTCGTACTCGATCGGGTTCTCGGTGGCTAAGACCGTAAAGAGGGGTGAGAGTTGGTGCAGTTCGCCGTCGATCGTCACCTGCCGCTCCTCCATCGCTTCCAGTAGCGCGGCCTGCGTCTTCGGCGGCGTGCGATTGATCTCGTCGGCTAAGAGCATGTCGGTGAAGACTGGTCCCCGCCGCAACGAAAAGTTCGACGTGGCGACGTTGAAGACGTTGGTCCCCGTGATGTCAGACGGCATCAGGTCGGGCGTGAACTGGATGCGGCTGAAGTCCGCGCCGACGATCCGCGCCAGCGTCTTGACGAGCAAAGTCTTCGCCGTGCCCGGCACGCCTTCGACGAGCGCGTGTCCTTCGGCCAGCAAGGCGACCAGCACCTGCTCGATCACTTCGTCCTGCCCGACGACGACTTTCCGCAGTTCCGTGTTGATGTGTTCGATAGTAGCTGGTACGTGAGTCAACATTTGCGATTATTGATTTTTGACTTTCGATCGATGATCCGCGATTCGAGACGCTTTGCAATCGCAAATCAGTCATCGCAAATCAAAAATTCTGAGCATCCTTTCCGAAATTGCTTCTGCTATAACGTTTCCGCCTGCCTGATTTCGCGCGAACGCATCTGGATGCCGAGAGCTTGTTCGAGTTCGCGGAGGCGCGCGACGAGAGCGAGCGACTCTCGGGCCGAGACGGGTTGGCCGTTGATGGCATCCTCGCAGGCGCGCATCAGGTTTTCGATCTCGTCTTTGTTCAGCCCTGCGCGGGCGGCGACGCGCTCGGCGATCACCGCGCGCGGGACGTTCGCGCCCGTGCCGCCGTAGCGCGCGAGGGCGCGGCGGGTGCGGCCATAGACGTTCTCGATGGCGAGGTCGTAGGCGCGCGCGCGCTGTTGCAACTCGGCCATCGAGGCGACGAACTCCAGTTTCGAGCGGCGGTCCACGCGCGTGGCGGGAAGGGGCCGCGCGAACCTCCGGCCGCGGGTCCAGACGACGGCGACAAGGACGAGCGCCAGTTGGCCGCAGAGAGCGACGACCGGCGTGCCGGCAAAGTAAGTGAACAACTGGTTGTGCGTCTCGCCGCGGCCGTGGTGGTACTCATCGAAGGCGACGAGGCCGCCCGCTGCTGCCGACGCGCCGCCGGGGTCCAGCAGGTTGACGGCGAGTTGCAGGTTGTCGGCGCGGCCGATGCCGTTGTTGGCGATGACGAACGGATCGGAGAGAACGAGGATGCGGCCCGCGCCGTAGCGGTAGTCGGCCACCAGCGCCCCGCGCTCGTCGGTGAAGTGGAGTACGGGCGCGAGCGGCACTGACGCTTCACTGGTCCCCTCTTCTTCGTCATCGCCCTCGGACGTGACCGCCTCGCCCATCGGTTCTTCGTCGCCCACGTCTTCTTCGTCCCCTTCCAGTTCTTCGACGGCCTCACTGACGTTTCTGTTCGTCGTGCCCCGTCCGGGGCCGACGCCCCGGCCACTTTCGGGCGCGGGGCGAACCGCGACTGACTCGCTCTCAGCAGGCGTTGTGCTCGGACTTTGAACGGGGAGCGGTTGGTCCCTTTCGACCGGGACGCTCGCTTGCGGGATCGCTCTGGGCGGAGGAGGAGGGGGCGGCTCATCATCGGTCTGCGTCGTGTCATCAGTTCTGACGCCGATGATGCCGCCCTGCATTATCTTCTTCCGCTGCCGCTCCTCCTCGGCCTCGCGCTCGGCCGCGCTCAAGGCGTGGACGTACAGGCGGCTGGCGAAGCGCGACGGCGCGATCTGGTCCGCCGCCACGGTCAAAAGCGTCGGCTGCGCCGGGCGAGCCACGGGCGAGCCGGCGGTAACGGCGTTCACGTCGTCGGCGCGCAGGTCGCTGGGCGGCGACTCTTTCGCGGGCGTGTAGGCGAGCCGCAAATTGTCGGCCGGCGGCAGCAATCGAGGATCGGGCGCGCGATCAATCAGGACCAAACGCCCCCCGAGGCTCACCCACTCCAACAGCCGCTCGGCCTCTCCTTCGGTAAACTCTCGCCGCACGGGACCAATGACGGCTAACGTCGCCGGGCGATTCCTACCCGCAGCATCGACCAGTGCGTCGGCGCTCTCACGCCAGCGAGCGACGCGCGTCCCCGAAGCTTCGAGATACTCATAGAGGGCGCGCGCGCCGGTCGCGCCCGCGTTCGAGGTCGAGCGATCCGGCGCAGCCTCTAGGTCCGCTTCCTGCTCGACGCGCACGTATGACGCCCCGTTCAGCGCGACAAGCGCCGCCACGAGCAGCCCGAGCGAGAGGAAAATGAGGAAGCGTCCGCGCATGGAATAAGTTCAAAGTTCAAGGTTCAAAGTTCAAGGCCCAAAGTTCAAAGTCAAAAGCCCAGAGTCTATCTTTGACTTTGGACTTTGGACCTTAGACTTTGGACTCACGCGCTGCGGAGCGCGTGCCCGCAGAGCGCGCGAAAGTCAGTCCAGTCGGCCGCGTCGGCGGGGGCGAGTCCGTACCACAGTCGTTCGTAATTCTGCGTCAGCGGCCGCATCTCTTCGTAGAGGCGCGTGCGCTCGCGCCTGAGCGCCGTCAGGTAGTCGCGGTTCGTTTTGTGCTGCGCGAGGCTCAGGACTTTGCGGTCGCCCAACTCGCAGAGCACCGCGACGTAGGCTTTGCGAACCGCGCCGCGCCAATCGCCCGACGCCGCCAGACGCTCGGCCTCGGCCAGCAGACTCGCGCCGGTCTGATTCGGCGCGAGTCGCTCGCCGAGCACGACGCGCGCGCCGGCGTCCTGCGCCTTCTTTTACCGCGCGACGTTGCGCCGCCACAGGCGCGGCCCGTAAAACCACAGGACCGACGCGACCACCGCCAGCGCGAGCGCGTAGACGAAGTAGCGCGCGACGGTCGAGATGCCGCTCGCCGTGCCGGGCGCGAGCGGCTTGGCCTCCGGAAACAGACTGCGCCACAGTTCTCTGAGCCACTCCCAGAAACGTTTTGAGGCCTCGCCCGACGCGGCCTTCTGGTTGTACTCGGGGCGGCGCAGAATCGATTGCAGGCGACCCTTCTCGGCCTCCTTGTCGCGCGCTACTGTCGGCGCATCGGCGAACTCCGCGAGCCGCGCGTCGAGCGCGCGCAACTGGTTCGTGATCTGAATCAGCATGAACGCACGGTCTTCAGCGGACATGCCGGACGACTGCTCGTACCGGTCGAGCCCGTGGTGCAGCCAAGAGTTATCCACCGTCAGAGCGCCGCCCTCCCACTCGACCGACTCGCTGACCGGCAGGTGCTCGCGCACCTCCGCGACCAGTTCCGTTTCACTGATTTCCTCTTCATTCCGGCGCGCCACCTGCCCCGAGCCGACGGCATTGGTCACAAGATTCAAATCTTCGATCGCCGCCTGCACCTGCTCCCGGTAATCCGCGAGCGGCATGGCGCGCGCCGCGTCGCAGCAGAGCAGCGCGAGCCCACACGCGAGTGTGAGTCGCCCGAGGAGCGTCGCCCCGTAAGTTTTGCGCGGGAAAGTTCTCATGCGTGCGGGCGGTTCGAGAGACCGAGTACCGACGTGCCGTGTTCGAGCGGCGGTCGCGCGTCGCGGCGAGTGATGACGGACGCGGTGGCGGCGAGGGCGGGCGCGAGCGGCGCGACGTAGCCGGCGGGAAGTTGGGGCAGTTCCGCGCCGAGTCTCTGCGCGGCCAGCAGTTCGATGTCATAGCCTTCGTGGCGCACGCGCTCGTCCACGTAAAGCAGCGAGAGTCCGAGCATCCAGACGGGAGCCAGCAGGATCGAACTCACCTGACCGACGACTTGATTACCGATCGCGTACCAGAGCGGCCACTCCCCGGTGTTGACGAACGGGTTCGGATCGACGCCCTGCGTGTAACCGTACCAGCCGAGCGGGACCAGCAGCAGCATCAGCGCGGCGTAGGTAGCGAAGGTCGTGAACAGGAACATCGCCAGCAGCCGCCGGACGTTGCCGCGCGCCAGCGTGAAGCTGCGGCCCACGGCCGACATCACCCCGAGCCCCTCGACCAGCATCGCCTGCGGCACGTAGGCCACGCGCCCTATTAACCAGAAGAAAATCGTGAGGAACAGGATTATGAGGCCCACCTGCGCCGCAATTATTATTATCGCCTCAACCCAACCCGTCCCCCCCAAGATAGACACGATTCCGAACATGACGAGCAGAGAGACAATGGCAGAGATGAAAAAGGTGACGAGCATCGCTAAGAAACTGTACAGGCCGACGATGAAGAGCGCGCCGACCAGTCCCCAGAAGCGCGCCCGCACGTGGCGGTACACCGTGCGCGCCAGCACCGCTTCATTCCACAGCAGGTGCGCCACGAGGTTGCGCGACGCCCCGCCCATCACCACGAAGTAGAGGCCGTAGCCGCCGACCATCAGCAGCCATCCCACGCACATCATCAGGACGTACAGCGTCAGCCGCCCGCCGCTCTCCGTCACCCACACTTCGCGCCAGCCGACGGTCCAGAGGACCGAGCCCGCGGCCGAGAGCAGCATGGGCGGGGCCGCCGTGCGAATCAGCGTCAGAAAGTGTCGGCGGTAAAGTCGGATCGTGCGGTCGATGAGATCGCCCGCGCCGAGCGGCGTGAGTGAAAGACGTTGGACGGCGAGGCTTGGTGCGCGCTGCATGGATAATTTGATGGGTTATGCGAGTCTCCGGGAGGCGAATTCTAACACAATGAGCGCGCTGTCGGAGGAGCTTTCATCGCCAACAACGTGCGCGCAAAGAGCGGGCGTCGCTTCTCAGGAAAGCAACGCCCGCCAGATTTCACCGAAGGTGAGATAATCGCCTCAGCTTCTTACGACTGAGTTACACACTCTTTCGATTAGTACTCCACAGCACCGTCGTACATCATCTCCGACACCTTAAAGCGCCGGTCAGCCTTGAAAAGATTATTGCCAGAATTTTCGCCGTGGAAACGAACTTCGCCGCTCTCCGGCGTCAGGAAAGGCTGCCCGTCCAGCATGCGCGGGAAGATAAACCTCGCCCCGAAGCCGTCTCTCCCCGGCTTCACGTACTCCTGAAGAAAGAGTCGCTTGCCGTCTTTTCGTTCGAGATAGCTATTGTTCTTAGTCGTGCTCGTCTCGGCGCTGTTGAAGGCTTGCAGTAGTCGCCCGCCATAACGCTGGTCGGTCGTTTCAAAGGAGACGGTGACAATGATCGAATTGGGTGATTGGACCTCCGCGAAGTTCTTGAGGCCTTCTGAGGCTTGCGGATTAGGAGATTTCATTTCCAACTCGATGAGCCGCGCCAGAGCCATCCGAACGGGGCGGGCCGAGAAAAACCGCACACGGTATTTCACGTTGACGGCTTGGTTGGTAGCGCCCTCGGTGTTGCGCTGGCTGGCGTTAGCGCCGCCCGGAGCTGTCGGTTGAAAGAATAACTCGCTCGTGTCGGTTTCAACCTGTGTCTGGCCCCAGCCTGAATCGTTCAGAATTTTTTCCGAGTCTTTCTTGGACCATTCAGTCCACGATTTCAATTTCTTCTGCGCGCCAATGCCGACGGCCAACAGACAGGTGAGACATAACGTAATTATGAGTTTGTTAATCATACAAGCCTCCGGAATTATTGATCATCAGTTGTTACTGTAGTGGAGAGGACGAGCGCTGAATGAGACAAAATCATGCAAGACAAGGCAATTCACACAAGGGCTTCGTGAAAGGTGTGGTGAGAAGTTTCAAATTTGCAAACGGAGGGGACGAACGAGCGCCGTCCCCTCCGTTTCGAAAGGTGCGAGGACGACTTAGAAGTTAAACCTCGCCACTAACTGAAGCAATCTGCCACCCGGATCATTCGTGGTCGAAAGGTCTTGGTAGGCGAAGGTCGTCTGGCCGAAGGTTGCCGAGTTAAAGCCGCCGATAAAACTGGCATCGACGGCCGGATTGTTGACCCTGAAGTTGATGTTATTGATCACGTTCAAGGCCTCGACGCGTAGCTCAACGTTGGTATTCTCCGTGAACCTGATCTTCTTGACCAAGCTCATGTCGATGCGAACGAAGCGCGGCCCACTAAGCACGAGGTTGCTGATGCCGCATTGTCCGTTGAAGGCCTGCGTGCAGCCGTTACTGCTGGCCGGGGCGATGTACCGGCCTTCGGGAACGCCCAAGGCGGAATAGCCGGTCGGGCTGGTCGCACTGGCGTTGAAGGCGCGGCGCGTGTTGAGGATGATGTCCTCAGGCAAATAGAACACAATCCGGTTCGGATCCTTGCGCGCGTCGATGCTCTTCTGAAGTTCCTCCCGCGTCATGCCGATGAGCTGCACGCTGCCGAAATTGAACGGCGTGCCGCTTTGCACGCGGACTGTTCCGTTCACGTCGAAGCCGCCGATCAAGGCGTTGAGCAGCCCACCGGCATCGCTGCCAAACCTCCGACCCTGACCGAAAGGCAACTCTTGAATAAAGTTAGCCTTGAAGGCATGAGTGATGTCGAAGGGCGAGCGCGTTTTGTTCAAGTCAGGATTACGCAGCGTCACGTAGTTGCTCTGGTTGAACGAACTACTCGCATAGGCGTTGCTGAGCGATTTAGAGAAGACATAGCTGGCCTGCACCAGCGTTCCGCCCGACAGGCGGCGACGCAGTTCGAGTTGCAGCGCGTCGTAGGACGTTCGCAGACCGTTGTCCACGATGAAGTTGCCGCCGAGTTTGTCTGGGTTGACCACGAAAATGTTACGTGGCAATCCGGCGGCGGCGGCGTTGGCAAGGAAGTTTTGGTTAAGCGTGTTGGCGAACGCTTGTGCCTCAGGATTGTTGCGCGCCAGTGGGTTAACAAACGTCGCGCTGGCAAATTGGGCACTCCCGTAGAGAGCAGAACACAGGGTGGAGCCGGGCGTAGCCACCGCAACGCAGTTGGCCGCATTAGCCGGCGCGACGCCGCTGAAGAAGGCGAGAATGGTGGGTAGCGGAGAGGTGCCCGTTCCCGCCCCAAAGTAACGGAAGTTAGCTCCACGACCGTTGGCGATGTTGGCTTGCAAGTTGGCCTGCGCGAGCCGGAACTCGTTGATGAATCCGTTCTCGACGACGTTCACCTCGTTGAGGAAGTACAAGCGCTGCAACTTAATGCCGCGGTTGCCGACGTAGCGCGCTTCAAACACCATGTCTTTGGTGATTTCGCGCTGCACGCCGAAGGTGAATGAGCCAACATAGCCGGTCTTGAGATTCGGATCGAAAGCGGCGGCCTGATCGAACTGCGCTCCGGTCAAGGGAAATGTCGGGCTCTGTGGAATAACCGGCCCGGCCAGAGCCGCCCGGTCGCGGAACAACGTGCCGGCCGGCAAATTACCTAAAACGACACTGCGGTTCGCGCTCAGCGTCCCGCCCGGGTTGGTCCCTTGAACGGTAGTAATAAAGCTCATTCCTTCGCGGACGAAAGCGATGGAAGCGCCTCCGCGAAACACAGTCTGCCCGGTGCTACCGAAGAGACGATTCAACAGCCCGCTATTGAAGTCCGGCTGGTAGGCAAAGCCAAAACTCGGAGCGAAGTTGTTTTTATCGAGATTGTAAACTCTCTCGCCTTTCGTCAAAGGCGTGAAAGTCGTCACCGCTCCGGTCAAAACTCCCGGCCTGAAGAGATTGTTTTCGCCGGAAATCCCGAACAAGCCGGCACGGTTAGTAGTTGTGAAGCCCGTGTCGTTCTGGGCGGTCGGCGGAAATTGTAGCTCGTAGCGCAGGCCGTAGGTCAGCGTCAGATTCGGACGAAAGCGCCACGAATCCTGAACGAAGAAACCCATCTCACGCTGGCGAGCGCGCTGGGTAGCCGTCCCGTTCAGCACAAAATTACCATTATCCTCTTCCGACCGCACCGCGCCTCGATTGACGGCCGTGACACGCCCCGTGAGCACCGCGTAGAGGTTGGCGGCCTGCCCGAGTTGAGCGGCTGAAGCGCCGGGGAAATTCCCGGCGACGAAGAGCGCGTTAGCCGGGTCTGCCGCCGCAATGCCGAAGGTGATGTTGGGGACGATCTGATTCTGGAAGCTGGAAAAAAGGTTGATCTGGGTATAGCTCGCGCCGAAGTTGAAGCTGTGCGAGCCGCGCACGTAAGTTAACGTGTCGGTAAACTGCTTGACCGGGGTATTGCGGCGCTGGACGCCGTTCCCAAAGTTGGTGGTGGCATTGCGGATGCCGTTAAAAGCGCTCAGCCCCAGATTGAAGCCGCCTTGATTCTCAAACTGAGCTGCGCTGATCTCAGGGAAGAACAGCACCGTACCGCCAGTCAAGCCGAAGCGCGCTTCGTTAACGATACTCTTCGTCAGGGTCGAGCGCAGGGCCGTGACGTTTGAGAAGCGATTCGATTTCTGACTCCCGAAGTTAGGAAAGCCCGGGAACGACGGATCGGTGCCGTTCAGGAAATCCACCTGCGAATCGAACTTCTGGTAGTTGTAAACGTTCTCCAACCGGTGCTTGCTGGTCAAATTAGCATCCAGCCGAACAGTTGGAAAGTAACGCTTTTGCCCGCCGGGATTGATAAAGGTGAAGCGTTGCAA
>JBOGOY010000104.1:0-8907 GCA_050748185.1 Pyrinomonadaceae bacterium | reverse complement strand
CCGGCGATCTAACGCGAGAACTGGTCCCCAAAACTTGATGTACGACGAAGGCGCCTTTTGATGAAGGCGCCTTTGTTTGTAATTGATAGTGGGTCAGTGTGAAAGATGCTGGATTGGGCGTCGCGTCGCACGCGCCTTCGAGCAGACGTTTGACGGTGGCGATAAACCCGGAAGTGTCCGGTTTGACGAGGTAGGCGTTAGCGCCCGCGAGCATCCCCGCATCGATGTCTGATTGATAAGCTGCGCCGGAGAAGATGACGATCGGCGTGTCGTTGTCTATGTTGTCAGAGATTTTGAGCACGCCTCCGCCCCGACTTCGCGGGCGTGGCGAGCGTCTGAAGGAGTTCTTCGACGTTACGGGCGCGTGTAAAGAGGCGGGCGAGTTCGTCGAGCGTGACGGCGGCGTGACTGGCGGTGAAGGCTTGGCGGACGGCGCGTGCCTGTTCGGGGTATCGACTTGGGGGCCACGGCTGTGGGCCTTGTTTGGCGGCGTCACCATGCGGGGGAATGCCTCGCTTCTCCACGCTCAGACTTCGCGTGTGTCGCGGCGGCGGGCTGCTCTCTCAACTGTCAGCAGATCGGTGGTGCGCTCTGTCACGCTCGGGATTGGTTCGATGCGGGATTCGGACAACAGCGGCGCGGTCGGCTCAGGAGGCAACGACGCGGGGCCGCGTTTTTTCTTCGCCTCTTTCACCTCATCCAAGTGCGCCGAGAGAATGGCCGTGGCGGCAGCCGCGAAAAGGAAAATCAGGAAACCGAGGCCAGTCAGGAACGCCCCTTTTTTGATCATCAACTCGTACACGACGCCCCAGAGGATGGCGCCGAAGATCACCGCGAAGAACAGGTAGAGGGCCGCGTCGCGCCAGCGTTCGATTCGGCGCGCCCGCGCGTCGAGCCGGGCGTCCGTTTCCGCCGTCATCTGGTCCCCGACCGACGCCTGCTCGGCCAGCGTCTCCCAGATTTTCTCTAACCCGGTTCCGCAGCCGCGGCAGAATTTCTGCTCGACGGTCGTCTGCTCTCCACAACTCGGGCAAAACATAGTCGCCGCTCTCCCGGAATCTTTACACAGCTATACGAGCCCACGGTCCGCCGGTTCGGCCCACCGCCCCCGCCTCTCTTGGCAGGCGCGGCCGGCTGTGCTATCAATACGCCGCCGACTAAACCGTTCCTCGCACGAACGAGGCGGGCCGCCAGAACCTTCTGACCTCTTCCTTCGCCCGACTCTCACCCACGCCGCCGCACAGGAGGATCGATCATGTACAGCCTCACTGCTCAACTGTCAGCCCGCAAGTTCATCTCGGAGCAACTGCCCGCCCTCGGTGCGTCGCTGCTGCTGGCCGAGTGGCTTTACAAGTTTCACAGCTTCACGCTGGAATGCCTCGCCTTCCTCGCCACGTGGTACGCCGCCGACGCCTGCGCGGCATGGCTGCGAAAAGCGTGGTCGGGCAAGTATAATAACTCCACCCAAACGATCCGCGGTTGAATTTAGGCTGTAGAGGGGGTCGGTGATGACCAACGGACGGTGCGACGCAGACCAACCGGACGCGGCGGCGGCGGGCTCGCTTCCCGCGGACGATCTCCCGCAGCAGAGCGGCGGCGAGGTGCGCGTTAATTATTCACGCACGGCCCCGCGTGGCGATGCGGCGAGAACCATTCATCAGCGCCCCCCCGTCCCGCCGATGTCCGAAGGCGAAGCCGTGCCGGATCGCGACCCGTCTCCGCCCGTGGACATCGAACCGCCGCGCCCGCGCCGCCGCTAACCTTCAAACTGAAAGACTGCATTCGCGGCCGGGGTTTTCCCGCCCCGGCCGGTTGCCCCACAACCGAGATCAAGAGCGCACCCTCTCAGGCGCGTGTGGCGGCTGCGGCAAGGTCTCACGCCGCTCCGCCACAGGTTTCTCATCCCTCATCGAGAAAGGAAAATTGTCATGGCGACAAAAAAAAGCACTGCCAAGACCGGCTCGGCCCGCGGCGGCGCGAAAAAGTCCGCTGGGGCCGCCGCTAAAGCCACGTCGAAGAAGGCCGCGAAGGGCGGGGCCGTCGCGACCGAGTTGCGGACGGACGAACTGACGCCCGCTGCCTCCGACGTGTTTGAAGTCGAGTACCTGACCGAGGCGCGCAAGTTTGTGCCGCGGACGAAGATTCACGTCCGCAAGGAAATCCCCGTCCCGGCGGAGGGGGCCGAAGTGCTCGACTTCAATCCGTCCGGCCCGCTCGCGTTCGACATGCCGCAGCAACCTCTGGCGGCGATGCGGACGCGGGGCGGCGGCCTCACCGCCGGCCCGGCCCTCGCCAGCACCGACAACCTGACGCTGGTGCGAAACATCCAGCTCAACTCGGCCGCCGACAGCAACACGGCCTCGAACGTCGGCGAGCCGAGCGTCGCCAGCAACGGCGACGTGGTCTTCTATACCGGCAACTGGTACGCCGCCGTCTCACTCGATGGCGGCCAGACGTTCCTCTACGTCGATCCGGCGAACGCCTTTCCCGATCCGCCGGGGATGAGTTTCTGCTGCGATCAGGTCGTGCAGTACATCAGGAAGATCGACACCTTCGTCTGGCTGTTGCAGTACACCACGAACCAAGCCGGCGAGAACATCCAGCGCCTCGCTTTCGCCAAGACGGCCGACGTGCGCCTCGGGCGCTGGCGCACCTTCGACATCACCGCGCAGAGCCTCGGCCTGCCCGGCACCTTTCTCGACTTCCCGGACCTCGCCGTGGGGACCAACATGCTCTACGTGACGATGAACGGCTACCGCGGCAGCCAGTGGCACGCCACCGCCCTCGTGCGTCTACCGCTCTCCGGTATCAACAGCGGGAACGTCACCGCGCAGCGCACCATCTCGACCACTAACTTCAACTTCCGCGTCGCGCAACACTGCGCCACCCGCGCCTTCTGGGCCTCACACGTCAACACCAGTACGCTGCGCCTCTTCTCTTGGGATGAGGCGGCCGCCCAGCCTTCTTTCCGCGATGTAGCCGTGGCCCGTTGGTCCGTCGGCCCGTACACCTCGCTGACGCCCGACAACCGCAACTGGCTGGCCCGCGCCGACTATCGCATGACCGGGGCCACCAAACGCATCAACGAGGTGTGGTTCGCGTGGGCATCGGGCAGCGGCGGAGTCAACAACCGCCCGAACCCGTTCGTCCAGATCGCGCGCATCAACACGACGAATTTCTCCGTCATCGACAACATCAACCTCTGGGATTCGATTGCGGGAACCTGCTACGCCGCGCTCTCGACCAACAGCCGCAACGAAGTCGGCGTCTCCTACATGATCGGCGGTGGTGGCATCAACGGGCGCTTCCCCACACACGTCGTCGGCATCCTGACCGGCACGCGGCGCGAGGTGACGACCTTCGCAGGGACGCGCGGCCCCGCCGATCGGAAATGGGGCGACTATCTCACCGTCCGTCGCCACTACCCGAACACACGGCTCTTCTCCGCCACCGGCTACACCCTACAGGGCGGCACCGGCGCGGCGGACGCGACTCCGCACTACACGCTCTTTGGCCGCTCCGGCGATGTCATCGGCAACGAATGAGCCGATCCGTCGGGGCAATCGAGAGGGGCGACCGAGTTTGATTAACTCCGCCGCCCCTCGCTTATGCCGACCGCTCGTTCACGCCCAATCATTCGGTGCGACTTGGGCCACGCGACTGCGCGGCGCGTTCGACCGCCTGCAACACCTGCCGGCGATAGCGGTGCGTGACGGGGCGACGGCGGCCGATGCCGATGGCGTGGCGCGAGATGATCAGCGTGGGCGGCAGTTGTCGCCGCTTGAACTCGTTGGCCGGTGATTCGACGCGATTAACGCTGAGCGCTTATTTAGATGGCCAGCCACGAATTTGTAAGGCTATCTGTAGGTAATTGGGATCGGGGCGTTGTGACCTCTCTGCTGGCGTATGAATAACTTTAGCGAGATTACGTTTCAATAAATCGATTCCGCTGCCTAACTGTTTTTGGCTTAAACGCTTTATTTCTGCATCATTGATCAGGATTCTGTAGTCAGGAGCAACTGCGATGAGAGCCCTGTCCATAGCCCTGTGGTGCAGCGCACAAAGGCAAATGCCATTGCTTGTTTTATCAGTTGATTGAGGGTCATAGACAGGAATTATGTGCGCTGCATCGACTAGCTTTAACTGCACTCCGCATACAGCGCAGGCGTGTGCATAAGCACTCAACACCCGCCGTCTAAAGGATGCCTCGCGGTAGTTTTGTGCGATCGTCCGCACTACCCGCTGGCGAGGCACTGGCAATGGAGAAAGATCGACTTCATCAATTGCCCCCTGCTCCGCGATATGCGTTAAAGCTTCCACTGCTTGCGGCTGTGTTCCTGCAGCATGAAGCCCTTCAAGATTCCGACAATAAGTGACCAAAAAGCTCGGCGAGAAGGCGACAGCCAATTCACCTTGTTCTTTAGGGCAAACCGCGAAGTCGTTTTTGACAGCAGCGAGAAGATATTGTTCGCGAATTTGTAATGAGGGTGAGTAACTGGTAGGCCCGGCGTGAAAGTTAACATCCCACCCGGCGAAAACATCCTGAGTTTCCCAATATCCCAAAATCAGCGTTTTATATTCCGGAGGCTGCTCAATTGACGAGACGCCAGTTACTTGCACCCGGTACTCATCTCGCGGCCGATTACGACCACCATGCGTGATATTCCAAATATAGAGTAGAACGTTTAATGCTTCGCGATCCCGGTATATATATAGTGTGAATGGATGTGAGGGTGTGCCAATGACGCCCACAGACCATCCGGCTACTTCTACTGCACTTACAAAACGATCAAGCAATTGCTCTTTACTTAGCTTTGGCATTGATCTTCTCGGAGTTTGAGAATAGACCTTCCATCATGGGCGCGTGTTCGCTCGTTATTATTTGTTGGATTTCATCTGCCCCTTCAAACCTCAGCTTGGAGCCTTTCAGATATTCTTCTGACAATTCAAAGCTGATCCATCTGCGCCTAAGCGAATTTGCCGCGAACCCAGTGGTATTGGAACCGGCAAAGGGATCAAGCGTCAGATCAAATTCGTCAGTCAAGAATTTAATAAAATATTCAGCGAAGAACACCGGGAAGCGAGCTGGATGAGGAGCGATGTTTTGTTCTCGGCAGCGCCGCATATAAGCGCTGTTTGATTCCGTATTGGCAATGGACAATAGATTACTCGGCTCAAAAAGTTCTAATCCAATGACATTAGATGGAACTGCACCACCGTTGTCCTTACTAAATTTTGTGCTAATGTCGTGACCACTAGGACGTTTTTTAGCTTTGTAGCCATTGCGTAATAATGACTTCATTGAGGCGGAATACTCCCTTAACACCTTACGGTTATCAGCTTTGGGAAATTCAGTTTTAGCAAGCCACCAAACTACATTAACACTGTCTTTCACACGGCAACGCCGCACATTGACCCATTCTGCCGGAGCAGGTAGCCGAGAAGGGTTGTAGTGGTAGAACTCCTGCGCGAGAATGAAATCGAGATCTTTGCACAGACGCAACAGCACCTCAAATTGATAAAGGCTACGGGCCGGAGCTCCGGGTAAATAAGCGCCGCCTAAATCAAGTATGAAACTGCCCGTATCACATAGCTTGTCCTTAATCTTGCGCGCAAAGGGCAGGAACCATTCAACATATTTGTCTGATGATTCGTTGCCATATTCCTTCTCGCGCGTGAGGGCGAAGGGAGGAGATGTCAGCACCAGATCAACTGAACCGTTCGGCACGGCATCCAGAAGCGTTAACGCATCTCCCAAGTAAGATGCGCCGTACTCTCGGTCATCATAAGGACTCGGTAATTTCGGAAAGATTTTCATGTAAGCATCACCTTCAAGTTTATATAAAGATCATTACCTGCTTTAGCACGATACCCGCTCATTAGCAATCAGGTATCTCAGAGAACGCGGATTCAGGAACTTCCCTTTCATTAATTATTCTGCCTCTACTCTTCCGTTCTGCTTTTAGCGGCGCGCTCGACGGCGACTAAGACCTGCCGGCGATAGCGGTGCGTGACGGGGCGACGGCGGCCGATGCCGATGGCGTGGCGCGAGATGATCAGCGTGGGCGGCAGTTGTCGCCGCTTGAACTCGTTGGCCGGCGACTCGACGCGGTTCAGCACGTCGTACACGAGCGCCGCGTCGTGGCCGGCGGCGATGATTTCTTCGGGCGTCGCCTTCTGCTCGAAGTAGAGTTTCAAGACGGGATCGAGCGCGGGGTAGGGCGGCAAGGATTGATCGTCGAACTGCCCCGGAGCCAACTCGGCCGACGGGCGCTTCGAGATGATCGCTTCGGGGATGATCTCGCGTTCGCGGTTGATGTGGCGCGCGAGGGACCAGACCTCGGTCTTGAGCACGTCGCCGATCACGGCGAGGCCGCCGTTGGTGTCGCCATAGAGTGTGCAGTAGCCGAGCGCCAGTTCCGACTTGTTGCCGGTCGATAAAAGCAGCCGGCCCTCTGAGTTCGAGATGGTCATCAGGATGTTGCCGCGCAGGCGCGACTGAAGGTTCTGCCGCGCCAGTTCTTCCGCGCCCGTCTTCGGCTCCGAGAGTTTCATCTCTTTGACCAACACCTCATAGGCCGCGCTGATCGGATGTTCGACGACCGGCATCCCCGTGTTTGCCCCAAGCGCGACCGAATCATCAATGCTGCCTTGCGAAGAGAAGGGCGAGGGCATCATCACCGAGAGCACGTTCTTCGCGCCGACCGCCTCGCACGCCAGCGCGGCCACGACCGCCGAGTCGATGCCGCCCGAAAGTCCGAGCAGCACCCGCTCGAAGCGATTCTTGCGCGCGTAATCGCGGATGCCGAGGACGAGCGCGTCGTGAATCGTCTCGATGTCGTCGCCGGGCAGGCAGCGCGTATCGCACGTCCCGCAGTCGAGATCGACCGTGCCGTAAAACTCCTCGAATGGCGGAGCCTGCAAAATGATTTCGCCGCGCGCGTCGGTAACGATGCTCGCGCCGTCGAAGATCACGCCGTCGTTGGCCCCGACGAGGTTGACGAACACGACCGGCAGTCCGGCCGCGCGCGCGCGGTGCGACACCATCCGGCAGCGCGTGCCCATCTTGCCCTTGTTGAAGGGCGAGGCGTTGATCGAGACCAGCACCCCGGCCCCCATTCCGATCAACTCGTCGGTCGGATCGTTCGTGTAGAGCCGCTCGCGCCAGAACGTCTTGTCGTTCCACATGTCTTCGCAGACGGCGACGCCGAGCTTGGTCCCCCCTACGTCGAACAGCCGCCGTTCTCTGGCCGGCTCGAAGTAGCGCGGGTCGTCGAACACGTCATACTCGGGCAGCAGCGTCTTGTCGGCAAAGCCAACCACCTTTCCACCCCTGATGATCGCCGCCGAGTTGAAAAGCCGCCGCCCCGTCCCCGAGTCGTTCGGCCGCACCGTGCCGACGACGCAGGTGATCTGCGTCCCCGCGGTCGCCGCCGCGATCTCTTCCAATGGCTCCAGCGCGCGCGCGACCACGTCGCGGTCGAGGAACCAGTCGAAGGACATGTAACCCTGCACCGCGACCTCGGGCAGCACGACCAGATCGCTCTGGTCCGCTTTCGCCCGCTCGATCGCGCGCAAGCAGCGCTCGGTGTTGCCGGCGTAGTCGCCGTTCGTCGTGTTGATCTGCCCGATGGTGACGCGCATGGTGTGCCTGTGCTTAACGAAATTATGTCAATAAAGGTAGTGATCGAGGTTGACGGACAGATCGGTTGGGCCGGCGTCCTCGGCGATTTCATAGATCGACGCGAGCGGGTCTGCTTGACGACGCGCCGCCATCTCGTCGTCCGCTGCTGCCTCATCGTTAATGACGATGGTGAGGCGCGTCTCGTCCGGCAGGTCGAGCGGTTCAAGCGGCCTGACCTCGCCGTCTTTAAAAATTGCGTTCACATGGCGGCTCATTGTTTTACCCTCCCCAACCCTTCAGCGCCGGCCTTTTCACCGGCGGCAGAATCTTCCCCCTTTCAGACGCGGAGCGCAAACCAAATTCACACTGGGAACGCGGCCCGGCCCGTTGGCGCAAGCTCATCCCCGCGATACAGCACGCGCTCTAAAAATAGGCCCGAAGGCGGCGCGGTCCACGCGGCCGGCTGGTTGGAATAACTTTCGAGCAAACGAGACACGCCCGCCGCGTTCAGGTTCCCACGGCCCACTTCGACGAGCGCGCCGACAATGCGCCGCACCATCTTCCACAGAAAATGACTCGCCCCGACGCGGAACAAAATCAGGTCGCCGTCAATCGTTACTCGCGCCGTCTCGACCTCGACGATGGTGGAGGTCTGCGTCTCCGGGCTCTCGCAGAACGAGCGGAAGTCGTGCCGCCCGGCGAAGAGTTCGCCGGCCGCGCTCATCGCCGCGACGTTCAGCCGATCGCGCACCCACCACACGTAAGGCTTGCCGAAAGCGGTGCGCCGCGTCGAAATCTGGTAGAGGTAGTGGCGCGAGACGGCGTCGTGGCGCGCATGAAAATTCGCGGCGACCGAGCGCGCGGCGAGGACGTTGACGTCGTGCGCGAGGCCGTCGTTGAGTCCGAACTGGAGTTGCCGAGGCGACAGGTTCTTCTTCGGGGCCGACTTGATTCTCAGGTGCGCCACCTGACAGAGCGCGTGAACGCCCGCGTCGGTGCGGCCCGAGCCGCCGATCTCGACCGGCGACTTGAGGAACCCTTCGGCCGCCCTGAGCAGTTCGCCCTGCACGGTGCGCGCGTGCGGCTGCCGCTGCCAGCCGGCGTAGCGCGTCCCGTCGTACTCGATCTCCAACCTCCAAGTTTGCATGAACTTGGTCCCTCACTACGTCCAAATCAGAAATTTACCACCGAGGGCACAGAGGACACGGAGGAAATGATGAGTGCGAAATGATGAATGATCGAAGCAGTAGTCAGGAGCCAGTAGTCAGTAGTCAGTAGAAAGC
>JBOGOY010000103.1:0-8914 GCA_050748185.1 Pyrinomonadaceae bacterium | reverse complement strand
CTACCGTACTGCTCGTCAGACGCGCCGGGCGCGTCGCCATGGCGGGCGACGGCCAAGTCACACTCGGCGAAACCGTGATGAAAGCCCGTGCGCGCAAGGTGCGACGGCTTTACAGCGACCGCATCCTCGCCGGCTTCGCCGGCGCGAGTGCCGACGCCTTTTCCCTGCTGACGCGCTTCGAGGGGAAGCTCGAACAATATCAGGGCAATCTGGAACGCGCCGCTATCGAGCTTAGCAAAGACTGGCGCACAGACAAAATTCTGCGCCACCTCGAAGCCTTGCTCGTCGTGGCCGACGCCAAAAGTTCTTTCCTGCTTTCCGGCAACGGCGACGTAATCGGGCCGGACGAAAACGACGAGGTGCTGGCCATCGGTTCCGGCGGAACCTATGCCCTCGCCGCCGCGCGTGCCCTGCTGAAGCACACCGAACTGCCCGCGCGCGACATCGCGCTCGAAGCGCTCCGCATCGCCGGCGAGATCTGCATTTACTCGAACCAGAACATCATCGTCGAAGAACTCTAAACAACAGAGGTCAGTAGTCAGCGGTTAGTGGTCGGTTCGGCTGCTTACACTAACCTCTGACCTCTGACCTCTGACCTCTAAAGCAATGGTTATCTATCTATCAGGAGAAGTCGGCGATGAGACGCGGCTCGACGAATTGACGCCCCGCCAGATCGTCGCCGAACTGGACAAGCACGTCGTCGGGCAGCAGGCCGCCAAGCGCGCCGTCGCCATCGCGCTGCGTAATCGCGTCCGCCGGCAGAAGTTGCCGCCCGACATGGCGGCCGACGTGATGCCCAAAAACATTATCATGATCGGCTCGACCGGCATCGGCAAGACGGAGATCGCGCGGCGTCTGGCGCGCATGTCCAACTCGCCCTTCCTCAAAGTCGAGGCCTCGAAGTTCACAGAGGTCGGCTACGTCGGGCGCGACGTGGAGAGCATGATCCGAGACCTCTGCGAGATCGCCGTCGAGTTGGTCCGCGCCGAGAAGATCGACGAGATCGCCGACAAGGCCGAGTTGAACGCCGAAGAACGCATCCTCGATCTCCTCCTGCCCCCCAAGCCCAGCCACTACAATTTCGAGGAAGAAGAAGTCACGGACGCCTCGCCCACCGGCGTCTCCGCCCCACGCGACGATCAGTTCCAACGCACGCGCGAGAAGCTGCGCGAGCAACTCCGCGCCGGCAAACTCGACAGCCGTCTGGTCGAGTTGGAAGTGCGCGAAAAGAACTACCCGACCATCGAAGTCGCCGGCCCGCAGGGGATCGAGGAGATGGGCATCAATATGAAGGATATGCTCGGCAACCTCTTTCAGGGCCGGACCAAGCGGCGCAAGATGCGCGTCGACGAGGCGATGGAGTACCTGATGCAGGAAGAGGAGGAGCGCCTCATCGACATGGATCAGGTGGCGCGCGCCGCGCTCGACCGCTGCGAATCCGCCGGCATCATCTTCCTCGACGAGATCGACAAGATCGCGGGCCGCGAGTCCGGGTCCGGGCCTGACGTTTCGCGCGAAGGGGTCCAGCGCGACATCCTCCCGATCGTCGAGGGCACGACTGTCAATACGCGCTACGGCATGGTCCGCACGGACCACATCCTGTTCATCGCCGCCGGCGCCTTCCACGTCTCCAAACCGACCGATCTCATCCCGGAATTGCAGGGACGCTTCCCCATCCGCGTCGAGTTGGAAGCCCTCACCATCGAAGACTTCAAACGCATCCTCACGGAGCCGAAAAACTCTCTCCTCAAACAGTACCGCGCCCTGCTCGACACCGAGGGAATCGAACTCGTTATCACGGAAGACGCCGTGGACTCGCTCGCGCGGTTCGCGGGTCAGGTCAACGAGCAGACCGAGAACATCGGCGCGCGCCGTCTGCACACGATCCTCGAAAAAGTGCTCGAAGAGATCAGCTTCAACGCGCCCGATCTGGAGCCTAAGCGCCAAGTAGTCGATGCCGCTTACGTCAGCCGCTCCCTCTCCGACATCGTCAAAGATCAAGACCTGACTCGCTACATTCTATGAGCAACGCGATAGGCGACAAGCGACAGGCGATAGGTCCGGACGGGGCGTTGAGGCAAACGAGTCAGAGGGGCGCGCGGCGGTGGGCGCTGATATTAACCCTCTGCCTTGCATCCTGCGCCTTGGCGCTTGCGGCCTGCGGCAAGCGCCGCCCCCCGCAGCCGCCGGTCGAGCGCGTCCCGCAACGCACGGAATTGCTCTCGGGCGTGCAGCGCGGCAATCAGGTGATCCTCAGTTGGCCGGCCCCACGCCGCAACGCACCGGACGACA
This sequence comes from Pyrinomonadaceae bacterium, assembly GCA_050748185.1. GTDB lineage: Bacteria > Acidobacteriota > Blastocatellia > Pyrinomonadales > Pyrinomonadaceae > JACCRA01. Next base: position 6,622 of record JBOGOY010000103.1, on the reverse strand, counting down.
GTATCCAGAGCATCCGCCGCATAGACATCTACCGCGTCGCGGAGCAACCGGCCGCGCCGCTCGCGCTCACCGAAGAGGAGTTCGCCTCGCGCGCCACGCTCATCGGTTCGGTCCCTTACGAAGAGATCCGGCAGGCGACCGACCAACTCGCTTACACGGACGCGCTGACGCTCTCCGAGCCGGTGCGCTTGCGCTACGCTCTGCGCTACGTCAACGCCTCCGGCCAGCGCGCTTCATTTTCGAACTTTCTCCTCATCGAACCGGCCACGCGCGTCAGCCAGCCGCCGACGCTGAATGGCGTCACCAACCCGTCCGAAAACGCGATCGCCGTCCGTTGGTCCCCGCCGCCGGCCAACGTCGATGGCTCGACGCCCGTCAACCTGCTCGGCTACAACGTCTATCGCACCGATCGCTCGCAACAACAGCCGGGCCAGACGCCGCTCAACTCCGCGCTCCTCTCGAAGCCAGAATTTGACGATCAGTCTTTTACTTTCGGCGAAGAGTACATCTACGTCTTGCGCGCCGTCTCGCTCGGCGCCGGAGGGGCGCAGGTCGAAAGCCTCAACTCGAACTCGCTCTCTATCACCCCCACAGACCGTTTTCCGCCGTCCGCGCCGCGGGGCATCTCGGTCGCGCCCGGGCCGAACCGTCTGGCGCTGTTCTTCCCCGCGAACCCAGAGCGCGATGTCGTCGGCTACGACATCTTCCGCTCGACCGACCAGAGTCTGCCGCGTGAGAACTGGACCAAGCTGAATAAAACTCCGCTCGAACGCACGACGTTTCAAGACGAGGCCGTGGAGTCCGGCGTGCGTTACTACTATTACCTGACCGCCATCGACTCGGCCGGCAACACGAGCCAGCCCTCCGAAGTCGTCTCCGAAGTGGTTCCTTAAAACCTTTATGAAAATCTGCCGCTACACCGATCCCGAAACCAACCGGCCGCGTTATGGCATCGTCAGCGGCGAAGAGGTGCGGCCGCTCGCAGCCGGAAATATTTTCGACGGCGGCGTGGTCCCCGCCGCGGAAGATCAGAGCAAGCACAAGCTGTCTGAGATCAGGCTGCACGCTCCGGTCTCGCCGTCTAAGATCGTCTGCGTCGGGCGCAACTACCGGGACCATGCGGCCGAACTCGGCAACCCGATGCCGAACGAGCCGCTGCTCTTCCTCAAGCCGCCCTCCGCCCTCTGCGGCCCAGAGGAAACGATTCAACTGCCCGCAGCCTCTTCCCGCGTCGAGCACGAAGGCGAACTCGCCGTCGTTATCGGACGCCGGGCGAGCCGCTTGTCGGATGTTGAAAGCCTGCTCGACTACGTCTTCGGCTACACCTGCCTCAACGATGTCACCGCGCGCGACCTACAGCGCCGAGACGTGCAGTTCACGCGCGCCAAATCCTTCGACACCTTCTGCCCCGTCGGACCCTTCGTCGAAACCGAACTCGATCCGCTCGACCTACTGGTCGAGACGCGCGTCAACGGCAGTGTCCGCCAACACGGGCGCACCAGCCAGATGGCTTTTGACGTGCCGTACCTCGTCCGCTACGTCTCGCACGTCATGACGCTCGAACCCGGCGACCTGATCTCCACGGGGACGCCCGCCGGCGTCGGCCCGCTCAACGAAGGCGACGTCGTGGAAGTCGAAGTCGAAGGCGTCGGCACGCTCCGCAACCCAGTCTCCGCCGCCCACTGAAGCGAGCGATACCGACGCGCATGATGAGTGTTAAAGGAAAAAGACACCATGGACTCATCAATCCGCAATCCGCAATCCGCAATCCGCAACCCCCCCGAGGTTCACGTCCGCGCCTGCAAGTTTGACGGGCGCGTGCATCGAGAGTGGCACGCGCGACTCCTGAAGCAGGACGGCAATTTGATCGTCGTCGCAGGCGTGTTCAACGAAGAGGTGCGACACCCGCTGCTCGGCCACATCGTCGCCGGCACACACAGCACTGAATACTATTGGACCGATCGCTGGTACAGCGTCTTCCGTTTCCGCGAACCCTCCGGCGAGTTGCGTAACTACTACTGCAACGTCAACCTCCCGGCCGAGTTCGACGGCCGCACGCTGACCTTCGTGGACCTCGACATCGACGTGCTCGTCGCGCCTGATTTCACTTACAGCGTCCTCGACCTCGACGAGTTCGAGCGCCACGCGCGTCTCTACGGTTACCCGCTCCACATACAGGAAGAAGCGCACGGCGGCCTCGGCCAACTCGTCAAACTGATCGAGTCGCGCCAGTTCCCTTTCACGGAAGCTGACGGTTGATCCATAAGCTTCATCTTTTCTCGGAAGAGACTGCCACCGAAGGTCACAGAGCGCACAGAGGCAAGTGGTTAACGACTTCCCCTGCTCTGTGACCTTCGGTGGCTCATCTCCGGCGCGTAGTGTGACGATGCCGAGCCCGACACGCCCACGCGGCAGTGCTACAATGACGCCCGTTCTCGCATCCTGTGCTCAATAAATAATCGGCCATGTCATCCACCAGTCATCAGCCTGAGAAACACGCCACTAAACTCGAGCAACTGCGCCAGCGCGAACTCCGCGCGGAGGCGGGCGGAGGGGCCGAACGGATCGCCCGCCAGCACGAATCAGGCAAGCTCACCGCGCGAGAGCGTCTCGAGTTTCTACTCGACGAAGGCACCTTCGAGGAATTCGATAAGCACGTCGTCCACCGCACGCGCGACTTCGGGCTGGACCGACAGCAGGTGCCGGGCGACGGCGTCGTGACCGGCTACGGGCTCGTGGACGGGCGGCGCGTCTTCGTCTTCGCGCAGGACTTCACCGTCTTCGGCGGCTCGCTCTCTGAGACTCACGCCGAGAAGATCTGCAAGGTGTTGGACCTCGCCTTGAAGGTCGGCGCGCCCGTCATCGGCCTCAATGATTCTGGCGGCGCGCGCATCCAAGAGGGCGTCTTAAGTCTCGCCGGCTATGCCGACATCTTCCTCCGCAACACTTTGGCCTCGGGCGTCGTTCCCCAAATCAGTTGCATCATGGGGCCGTGCGCGGGCGGCGCGGTCTATAGCCCCGCGATCACGGACTTCAACGTGATGGTGCGGAACACTTCTTACATGTTCATCACCGGCCCCGAAGTGATCCGCACCGTCACGCACGAAGAGGTGTCGAAAGAAGAACTCGGCGGCGCGGACACGCACAACCGCGTCTCAGGCGTCGCCCACTTCAACGCCGCCTCAGACCAGCACTGCCTGCGACTCGTGCGCGAACTGCTCTCCTTCATTCCCTCGAACAACATGGAAGAGGCTCCGCGCATCGCGTCCGACGATCCCATCGATCGCGCCGACGAAAGTCTCAACACCGTCGTCCCCGAAGCCTCGAACCAGCCCTACGACATCCGCGACGTGATCCACGCCGTCATAGATGATCGCTACTTCTTCGAGGCCCACGCCGACTACGCCCCGAACATCGTGGTCGGTTTCGCGCGCGTCGGTGGCCGCAGCATCGGCGTCGTCGCCAACCAGCCGGCCTACCTCGCCGGCGTCCTCGACATCGACGCCTCGGTCAAGGCCGCGCGCTTCGTGCGCTTCTGCGACTGCTTCAACATCCCGCTCGTGGTGTTTGAAGACGTGCCCGGCTTCCTGCCCGGCGTCCGGCAGGAGCACGGCGGCATCATCCGCCACGGCGCGAAACTGCTCTACGCCTTCGCCGAAGCGACCGTGCCGAAGATCACCGTCATCACGCGCAAGGCCTACGGCGGAGCCTACTGCGTGATGGCCTCGAAGCACATCCGCACCGACGTCAACCTCGCGTGGCCCACCGCCGAGATCGCCGTCATGGGCGCGGAAGGCGCGGTCGGCGTCCTCTATCGACGCGAGATCGCCGAGGCCGCCGACAAAGAAGCGGTTCGCCGAAGTCTCGTCTCAGAGTTCGAGGAAAAGTTCGCCAACCCCTACGTCGCCGCCGAGCGCGGCTTCATCGACGAAGTGATCGAACCCGCGCAGACCCGCGCCAAACTCGCGCGCGCCCTCCACCTGCTGGAGAACAAGCGCGACTCCACCCCGCCGAAGAAGCACGGCAACATCCCGCTGTGACCACCGGCGGTATTTCTATGAAGTTGCCGAATAGAAGCCTCGCCCCTCACCCTCCCGCTCACAGGTGACGCCATGCTTACTGGTTCTACGCTGAAACCCGGGCAAAAAGGGACCAAGAAGTTAGTTGTGCAATACGGCAGCCAACTGCTCTGTGTCCGCTATCGTTATGACGCGCAGCGCAAGCGCCGTTATAAGACGATCGAGTTGATCGTAGATGAATGCGCGTGGGAGCCGCCGGCGAAGAAAAGCTGCAAGATGGTGCAACTACGAGTCGGCGCGCAGGAGCGGGACTGGCAGAACAAGGTCCGCGGCGCTGGCGGCAGGTGGAATCCTGCCGCGCGTGTGTGGGAATTGCGCTACGATCGGGCAGTTGAAATCGGAGCCAAAAGCCGCATCGTCAAGAAGTAAGCTTACAATACTGTAAACCTTACAAGTTTCCAGTATTGTACACTTGCAGGTTTACAATACTGGAAACTTGCTTACAAATGTGTAAACAAGTTACTGATATTGGAAACCACGCTCGGCAGTATAATGAATAGTTAGGCGCTTCGCGGTAAAATTCAGCGAGAGGAGAATAACAAATGCGAACACGAATCCAACAACATCAATCTTGGGCGGTGTTGATTTTAGCTTTTTTCGTTTTAGCGCTTGGCGGTGGGGAAATTCAGGCGCAAACGGACTCCTCTTGCAACAGAGAAGGCAGTTCTCGTTCAGCTCAGACCACGCAAGCCGCTAAACTTACTCTTACTAATCAAACCAACGAAACGCTAACGGTATATTGGCTGGACTTTGAAGGAAAGCGGCAAAAATGGTTTGACCTATCTGCCGGACAAGCGTTTGAACAATCAACATTCGTTGGGCATCTCTGGTTAGTTGCTAAACCGAACGGACAATGCTTGGCTATTTATTCCGCGCCCGGGAACTTCGTCATCGGCAAGCCTCAAAGCCCGGTCAATACGAATCGCCCGACACAATCCCAAAATCAGACAAACGTCCAGCCGATTTCGGACGCCGCGATTGAAAAAAGCTGGACAGAGTTTTTTACCGCGTTTCAGAAAGCGGTAAAGCAGCGAGACAGAGCGTCTCTGAAGAGAATGATTTCTTCTGATTGGCAGGTTCTGACCGATGATGGACTTGTGAAAGCGACGCCGGATCAAGTCGTCAAGGTGACGGACGAGGATGAGTGGAAAGCCCTTGAGAGTTCATTAGCGACAGGCATAAAAATCGGCAAAAGTTCAAAAACCAAACGCGGTACGGCAGACTGTCACCACGATTTCGCCCTTGAAGCGGACGGAAAGTGGCGCTGGGTGCTTGCGTGTTTCGAGTTCGTCGAATGTGATTGTGACGAACCGACTACTCCGGTAAACAAGACTCGCCCGACACAATCTCAAAATCAGACAAACGTCCAGCCGAATACATCCGCAGGCGGCGGGACGCAGACAGGAAACGCCGTCCTGACGGTTTCGAGCCAACCGGGAGCCGCCAACCCGCTCGCGGTCGCGGGGCTGGCCTTGTTCAAACAGAGTTTCGGGGAAGATTTGAGGAGGAAGGGGCAAGTCCCGGCAGGGTCGTCCGCCAAGCTGACGCCCCTCGAATTCTGGGTAAGGTCGTGCCTGACTCCGACGGGCAACTGCCGACAAGCGATGATCGAGATGCGCGCGAATTCGGTGGCGGACATCATGCTGGACGCGGACGGCAAGGCGACGCTGCCCGGCGTGCCGCCCGGAGCTTACTATGTTTACGTGATAGCTCGCGCAGTGCCGCCGCGCGCGTGGGAGCAGTCGGTTGAACTCAAGCCGGGCGCGAATTCGGTTACGCTTGACCCACGAAACATGGCATCGCTTGACACAATCCTCTCAGGGGGCAGAACGCCGTCCGACGTTGCCGCGAAGCCGCCCTCGACCGACAAGCCTGCGAACACTCCGCCGAACACCCCGACAGGCGGCAGCGCGGAGGCTTACTACGCTCAGGGAGCTAAATACATTGAAGCAAAAGAATTTGCGAAGGCGATTGAAGTCCTCAAGAAGGCGGTCAGCCTTAAACCTTCGTTGTGGGACGCACACTTTGGTATAGGTCACAGTTACTACAACCTCAAAAAATTTTCGGAAGCCCTGCCGCCGCTTAACGAGGCGGCTCGCCAGAAGCCAAACCAGTACATTATTCATTACTGGATTGGCATGAGTCATAAGGGAATCTTAGAGGACTCCGTTCGAAGAAATATTATTACGAAAGAAGACCATGCTGAACTTGCTGCCGCCGCTTTCGAGAAAGCAGTTCGTCTCAAACCGGATGACATCGAGTCACAATATCAATTGGGGTTTGTCTACCACGTCATGGACGAAAATGAGAAGGCGGTGAAGGCATTCAATGCAGTGATTCGTTTGAAACCAAACGACGTTGATGCTCACTATCATCTAGGGGGTGCGTATGTCGGACTAGGCAAGAGGAACGAAGCACTTCAGGTTTACAGAAAGCTCCTGACATTGAATAAGGAGAGGGCGCAAAAGCTTTACGCGGAAATCAACAAGCCAAAGTAGCGTATCGTTGTGCCGGATGAGAAAGTTGGTGTCAGTGCTTAACCC
>JBOGOY010000102.1:0-8965 GCA_050748185.1 Pyrinomonadaceae bacterium | reverse complement strand
GACTCATTAACACCGTCTCCAAAAGTTCGTTGTTGCGTAACATGAATGATTCAGACTAAAAATTTGAGAACTTGTCGCTGACCACTGACCACCATCCACTGCCATTTGACAGGGCGCGAAGCCGTCGGTTATAAAGCCTGCGAGCTTCAGTCGCGACTGAATACGATTACTAAACTTTTAATGAACTGCCTTTTCACCAGCGCAACCCCGAACCATCATGGCGGCCATCATCGCCACGGGGCGGGCCGCGCGCTGGTGCTGGCAGGCTGACGGGAACACCGAAGACCCAATCCCGTCCGACCAGAGACATCACCGACCCGCCGCCGTGCATGAGAAACCATGGCGGCGGGTTTTTGCTTTTGCGACCACCAACAGGCGGCACGGACATGCATTCCTGCACGTCACTCGGCACTGTTTTATGGAATCTTTGTCCAGAATCCCAGAGGGCGTGCGCTATCACTGCGGCGCGGAGGCGCGGCTGCGGCGCGCGGTCGAAGACGCAGCGATGTCGGTTTTTGACGGCTGGTCTTACGAGGAAGTGGCGACGCCGACTTTCGACTATTTCGCGCTCTTCGATCGCGGCATGGGGCACGACGCGGCGCAACGAGCCTTTCGCTTCACCGATACCGACGGGCGGATGCTGGCCTTGAGGCCCGACGTGACCTCTTCGGTCGCGCGCGCGGCCGCGACGCTCTTCGCGCACCGGCCGCGCCCTCTGCGCCTGTGCTATGCCGCTCCGGTTTTTCGCCAGCGCCCACGGTCGCACGCCGAGTGGCGGCGCGAGCAGACGCAACTCGGCTGCGAGTTGATTGGCGCGGGCGACGCCGATGCGGACCTCGAAACTCTCGTCATCGCCGCCGAAGTCTTAGAGAGGCTGGGACTCCTCGACCAGAGCCGCATCACGCTCAACCACGTCGGGGTCTTTAACGGCATCGCCGCGCAACTCGGACTCGATACCGAAGGGCGTGAAGAGATGCGACGCGCCATTGACGTGCGCGACTCGGCCGAACTGAATCGTTTCCTCTGCGCCCGCGCCCCCGCGACCTTCGATCACCCGCTCGCCGACCTGACGCGACTCAACGGCCAACGCGACGTGCTCGACATCGCGCGCCGCCACCTCAACAATCCACACTCGCTGGCCGCCCTCGACTGCTTGGCGCACCTGTGGGCGACAATCGAAGCGCTCGGCTTGAGTGACAGCTTCGAGATCGATCTGGCCGACGTGTCGGAGTTGAACTATTACACGGGGCTGGTCTGCAAGATTTACGTCGCCGGGGCCGGCGCGCGCGTCGGGTCGGGCGGACGCTACAACGAGTTGATCTCCAACTTCGGGCGCGCAGAGCCGGCCGTCGGCTTCGTCCTTGATTTGGACGCGCTGACGGAAGTCCTCGCGCGCCACGATTCGGCGCTGGCTCAAAACGGGCACGGCGAGGCAGCGCAAGTGCAAGTCGGTAACGCCGCGTCACGCTTTCAAGAGGCAAAGCAGCGGCGCGCGCGGGGCGAGCGGGTGAAGATGGCTTCTGAGTTTTGAGCTACACCGAGGCACGCGACGTTGAGACATCAACGGGCAAATGATCGCAGGGGCCGAGCTTGGCCCCTGTCATAGCAGCAGACGAGCAGGGGCAAGCCCACTGGCGTCAAGTTATGCGGCTGTGCCGCTTGATGTGCGGAAAGGCTTCGCCTTTCCGGCACGCACTTCTTAATCCTTGAGGCTACGCCTGTGCCGCTGGTGTTCGAGGCGCAGCCTCTCACAAAAGAAGAGCACAGCTTCCGGAAAGGCACAGCCTTTCCGCACAGCGGGGCGGCACAGCCGCGAAAGCAGGAAGCCACATTGATGCTTGCCTCCTTAACTTGGCACTAAAGGGAACGAGAGTTGCCCCTATAAGTATCCTAATGTTACGTGCTGTGATTTAGAGTTATGGCGATTTGATCCGATGACAAAAGAAGTCTCACCAATGAGAGCCCGGCAGAATGACGCGACGCGCGCAGTTCTCGGTTCTCAGTGCTCAGTCCTGACCGTCGCGCTGGCGAAGGGCCGGATGCAAGACGAGGCGCTCGACCTGTTGGGTCGCGCGGGCGTGCGCGCGAGCGAAGAATCTTTAGCGTCGCGGCGTCTGGCCGTCGAGGACGAGAGCGGGCGTTACCGCTTCGTGTTCGTCAAACCAGCGGACGTGCCGGTTTATGTCGAGCACGGAATTGCCGACTGCGGCGTGGTCGGGCGCGACGTGCTGCTTGAATCAGATGCCGACGTGTTGCAGCCGCTCGACCTGCGGATCAGCCGGTGCCGGATCGCGGTGGCCGTGAAAGCGGACGACGTGTCGCGTGAATCAGGGATGCTGCGCGTGGCGACGAAATACCCGCGCATCGCCGCCCGCTATTTCGGCGCGCGTGGTGTGCCGGTTGAGATCATCGAGTTGGCGGGATCAGTCGAACTGGCCCCGGTGCTCGGATTGGCCGATTGCATTGTCGATCTGGTCGAGACGGGGCGGACGCTGGCCGAGAATGGTCTCGTCGTGAGCGAAGTCATCACGGAATCGACCGGACGATTGGTCGTCAATCGCGCAAGCTACCAGTTGAAGGCTGCTGCCGTCGGGCAATTGATCAAGGCGTTGAGCGAAGCGTTAAGCGAAAGGGACCAGTAGTGTTGAAAATCATCGGCAGGGACCAAGCGGTGCGACGGCGCGAGCGGCTGGCACACATCAAGTCGCGCAGCGTCGCGCTCGACGCCGAACTATTAGCTTCGGTCGGCGCGATCATCTCGGACGTGCGACAGAGGGGCGACGCGGCGCTCGTCGAGTACACCGAGAAATTCGACGGCGTGCGTTTGACGCCCGAAGAGTTGCGCGCAGACTTGAACGCGCTGCGCGCGTCGGCCGCGAAAGCTGACGGGTTCGTGCGCGAAGCTCTGCGCGAAGCCATCCGGCGCGTGCGCGTCTTTCACCGGCACGAGCGCGCCGAGAGTTGGGAGATGCAGAACGACGAGGGATTGCGGCTCGGTCAGCGCGTGAGCCCGGTTGAGATCGCGGGCCTGTACGTGCCGGGTGGGACGGCAAGTTATCCTTCGTCGGTGGTGATGAATGTGGTTCCGGCGCAGGTCGCGGGTGTGCGGCGCATCGTCGTGGTGACGCCGCCCGGCACGCTCGCCGCCAACCCGGCGGTTGCCGCCGCGCTGGTCGAACTCGGCGTGACCGAAGTTTACTCAATCGGCGGGGCGCAGGCCGTCGCCGCGCTCGCCTACGGCACTGAGACTGTGCCGCGTGTGGATAAGATCACCGGGCCGGGCAATAAGTGGGTTGCAGCCGCGAAGAAACTCGTCTTCGGCGCAGTCGGGATTGACAGCATCGCGGGGCCGAGCGAAGTCGTCATCATCGCCAACGAAACGGCGCGCGCCGATTTCGTCGCCGCCGATCTGCTGGCGCAAGCAGAGCACGGCGCAGACGCTTCGGCCGTTCTTGTCACGACAAGCGAACGGCTGGCGCGTGAGGTCGCCGCCGAAGTTGAGCGGCAAACCGCGACGCTGCCGCGCCGTGCGATCATCGCGGAGTCGCTCAAGCAGTACGGCGCGGCCTTTGTCGTCGCGGATTTAACGGACGCCTGCGCGCTCGTCAACGAACTCGCGCCGGAGCATCTTGAAATCGTGACGCGCGATGATGATGACGCCGTCGCCGCGCAAATCCGGCACGCCGGGGCGATCTTCTTCGGCCCACACACGCCCGAAGCCGTCGGCGATTATTTCGCCGGCCCTAACCACGTGCTGCCCACCGGCGGCGCGGCGCGTTTCTCTTCGGCCCTCGGCGTCCACGATTTCACACGCCGCACGACCATGCTCCGCTACACGGCAAACGAGATAAACCGCACCGCGCAGATGATCACCGCGCTCGCACGCGCCGAAGGCTTAGACGCGCATTCACGGTCGGTATCGCTCCGCATGTCAAGTGCCCCCGACGCAGAGCGCGTTGCTTCAATCCGCAATCCGCTGGTCCCAATCCGCAATCCAATCAAGCTCCGCGTGCGCGACCTGCGCGCCTATACGCTCTCGCCAGATCGCGCTTCCGTCAAGCTCAATCAAAATGAGAACCCGTGGGACGCGCCCGAGCAAATCAAGCGCGAGACGCTGCGACGCATGAAGTCGCGAGCGTGGTCTCGCTATCCGAACTTTGTGCCGGCGAGCCTGCACGAAAAGCTGGCCGGTTTCGCCGGTTGGACCCCTCACGGCGTGATCGCCGGTAACGGCTCGAACGAGTTGATTCAGGCGACACTGATGACCACCATCGGCGAGGGGCGGCGCGTGCTCATTTCAGAGCCGACGTTTGCGCTTTACCGGCAGGTGACGACGGTGCTCGGCGGCGAAGTGTTAAGCGTGCCGCTCGCGCCCGATCTCAAGTTCGACGTGCCGGCGTTGAAGCGCGCCATCGAGACTGTTGAGCCAGACGTGTCGATCCTCTGCTCGCCGAACAATCCGACCGGCTGCCGGATAGAAGAGGAAGATTTAACAGGACTGTTGGAAGCGACGAGCGGGCTAATCGTGGTGGACGAGGCTTACTTCGAGTTTGCGCGTCAATCGGCTGTACCGTTGCTCGCACGACATCAAAACCTCGTCGTCTTCCGCACCTTCTCGAAGGCGATGGGGCTGGCGGCGCTGCGCGTCGGGTATCTCTTGGCCGCGCCGGAGTTGGCCCGCGAGATCGGCAAGGCCGTGTTGCCCTACAATCTCAACGCCTTTTCGCAGACGGCGGCCGAGGTCGCAATCGAAGCTTACGAAGAACTGCTGCGCCCGCTCGTCGAACAGATCATCGGCGAACGCGAGCGCCTTTTCGCCGGGCTGCGCGAGATTGACGGCCTTGCGCCCGTGCCCTCTCAGGCAAACTTTATGGTCGTTCGCTCGGCGTTAGAGCCGCGCCGGGTCTATCGCGAACTGCTTGCGCGCGGCATCCTGATCCGCGACGTGAGCGCCTCTCCGATGCTCTCGGAATATTTCCGCGTCAGCATCGGCACGCCCGCCGAAAATGATGCATTGCTGGGCGCGCTGTGGGAAGTGTGCGGAAGGTGAGCAGTCGCTGAAAGTGCAACGTGCCTCGTGTCGCACGCCACCCGCTCGCTACCTCGCTCGCGGTACTGCGTCGAATGACGACAGAGGCGGCGCAGTAACCGCGAGCGAGAGCGAGCGGGTTCAAGTCTGGCGGGCTGCCGGTAAATGAGCCACAAGGAGCGCCAATGAGTGCCACCACGCAAATAATAAGTCGCACCGCGGAAGTCGCGCGTCAGACCAAAGAGACAGACGTGCGCGTCGCGCTCACGCTCGACGGGACGGGACGGGCACAGGTCGGCACGGGCGTTCCGTTTCTCGATCACATGCTGGAACTGTTCGCACGGCACGGGCTCTTCGATCTCGAAGTCGTGTGCCGCGGCGATCTGGAGATTGACGATCACCACTCGGTCGAAGACGTTGCCATCTGCCTCGGCGAAGCTCTGCGGCAAGCGCTTGGCGACAAGGCCGGGATCGCGCGCTATGGCTCGGCGCTGGTCCCGATGGACGAGGCTCTGTGCCGTGCCGTGATCGATTTGTCGGGTCGCTTCTACCTCGTCTATGAGGTCGAGACGAAGCGCCAGACGATCGGCAATTTTTCGGTTGAATTAGCCGAACACTTCTGGCGCTCGTTCGCCGAGGCGGCGCGCTGCAACCTGCACCTCGATTGCCTGCGCGGACGCAACACGCACCACATCCTCGAAGGCACCTTCAAGGCGACGGCGCGCGCGCTCAGACAGGCCGTCGAGCGCGACCCGCGCATCTCGGGAGTGTTGAGCACGAAGGGAGCGCTCTGAAACAGATGGCGCGCGTGGCGATCATTGATTACGGCGTCGGCAATTTGCGCTCGGTCGAGAAGGCGTTCGCGGCGGCCGGGTGCGAGGCCGTGGTGACGGATAATGTTTCGGAGTTGCGTGCGGCGGAACGGCTGGTGCTGCCGGGCGTCGGCGCGTTCGCGGCGTGCATGGGCGCATTGAAAGAGCGCGGTTTTGACGAGTTGGTGCTGGACCGGGTTGCCGCCGGGACGCCTGTGCTCGGCGTGTGCGTCGGGATGCAGATGCTGTTTGAAGAGTCGGAAGAGTTCGGGCGCACAGCCGGGTTGAAACTACTGCGCGGGCGCGTGCGGCGCTTCGACGAGCGGCTGCGCGTGCCGCACGTCGGTTGGAACAACGTGCGCCAATCAGTCGCCGCGCATCCGCTGCTCGAAGGCGTCCGCGAAGGCGCGTTCTTCTACTTCGTCCACTCTTACTACTGCGACGCGGGCAATCGCGCCGACGTGATCGGAGAAACCGAGTACGGAGCGATGTACCCCTCGATCGTCGCGCGCGGCCACGTCTGCGGCGTACAGTTTCACCCGGAGAAGAGTCAGGCGGCGGGGCTGCGCCTGCTGCGGAACTTTGCTCAAGGTGTTTGAAACCACGAAGGGCACGAAGAGCACGAAGGGAAAGTCGCAACGAAGGGCGTGTCATAAGTTTGAGGTGGGTGAGGTTGCGTCAATTCTTCGTCCCTTGATGTTTATTCACTTCGTGCTCTTCGTGGTTAATTTCTTCATGTTAGCGAAAAGAATCATCCCGTGTCTCGACATCGACCGCGGTCGCGTGGTGAAGGGGATTCGCTTTGTGTCCTTGCAAGATGCAGGCGATCCCGTCGAGCAGGCGCGGCGCTATGATGAGGAGCGCGCGGACGAGTTGGCCTTTCTCGACATCACGGCCTCGGCGGACAAGCGGGCCATCGTCGCGGACCTCGTGCGCCGGGTGGCCGATGAGGTCTTCATCCCGTTCATGGTCGGCGGCGGCTTAAACTCTGTCGCAGACATCCGCGCGGTGTTGCGCGCCGGGGCGGACAAGGTTTCGCTGAATACGGCGGCAGTCGTGCGGCCGGAGTTGATTAGTGAAGGCGCGGAAGTTTTCGGCAGCCAGTGCGTGGTGGTGGCGGTTGACGCGCGGCGGCGCGGCGCGGCGGGCGACGGCTGCGAGGTGTTCACGCATGGGGGGCGGCGGGGGACGGGTTGGGACGCGGTCGAATGGGCCGCACGCGCCGAACGTCTGGGCGCGGGCGAGATTCTCTTGACGAGCATGGACCGGGACGGGACGCGCGACGGCTATGACATCGGCCTGACGCGCGCGGTGAGCGACGCCGTGCGAATTCCCGTCATCGCCTCGGGCGGCGCGGGCGCGCTCGAACATTTTTACGATGCGCTGAACGCGGGCGGCGCGAGCGCAGCGCTGGCCGCGTCGCTTTTCCATTTCGGCCATTACAAAGTCGGCGAGGTGAAAGATTACCTGCGCGGCCGCGGGGTGGTGGTGCGATGAGACTGAAATTGGAAGACGTGAAATTCGACGAGCGGGGATTGGTCCCCTGCGTCGTGCAGGACGCCGCGACCGGCGAAGCGCTGACGCTCGCCTACATGAATCGCGAGAGCTTGGGGCGCACGCTCGCCGAAGGCGAGACGTGGTTCTGGTCACGTTCGCGTCAAGAGCTTTGGCACAAGGGCGCGACCTCGGGCCACACGCAGCGCGTCGTCGGCGTGCGTGTGGACTGCGACGCGGACGCCCTCGTCGTGCAGGTCGAGCCGCGCGGCCCGGCCTGCCACACCGGTGCACGCACCTGCTTTCATCAAGAGCTTGAAGGCCAGCCCGCGCGTCAGACTGAAGGAGAGGGAATTAATGCGAGCAGTTCTCTGGAAGGCGGCGGCGAATTAGGCGCGCGGCTCTGGGAACTTTACGCCCTCATCGAGCGACGCCGGCGCGAGCGCCCCGCGGGCTCTTACACCACCTCCCTTTTCGACGCGGGACTCGACAAGATTTTGAAGAAGGTGGGCGAAGAATCCGCCGAGACGATCATCGCCGCGAAGAACACAGACACAGACGCGCTCGTCTCTGAAACCTCCGATCTCATCTACCACCTACTGGTCCTGTTGGTCGAGCGCGGCGTGCGCCTCGATCAAATTGAAAGTGAATTGACGTCACGCGCGAGGAAGCGGAAGTGACATGACGAAAGATGAATTGAAACAATTGATGGACACGGCCGCCGAGTTGGCGCGCGCGGCGGGCGAGATCACGCTGAAATATTTCCGGCGCTCATTCGTCGCAGACCGCAAGTCGGACGGCTCTTTCGTGACGGTGGCGGATCGGGAAGCGGAAAGATTTTTACGCTCTGAGATCGAGCAGTTGTTTCCCGACGATGCCATCCTCGGCGAAGAGGAAGGGGAGCGCGCGGGCACGTCCGGCCGCCGCTGGCTCCTCGATCCGATTGACGGCACCTATTCTTTCGTCCACGGCGTCCCGCTCTACGGCGTTCTGATCGGCGTCGAAATTGACGAAGAAGCAGCGGTCGGGGTCGTCAATCTCCCGGCGCTCGGTGAACTGGTGCAGGCGGCGCGGGGCTTGGGCTGTTACTGGAACGGCGAGCCGGCGCGTGTCTCTCAAACCGCCGCGTTGGAAGAATCTTTGTTGCTGGCAACTGACTTCGGCACTTGTCAGCGCTACGGTTTTGGCGCGGCGGCCGAGGCTTTGCCGCAGAGGTTCGGGGCGCGGCGGACGTGGGGCGATTGTTATGGTCATGTACTGGTGGCGACCGGACGCGCCGAGTGTATGCTCGATCCGGTGATGAACGTCTGGGATTGCGCGCCGCTGCTGCCCATCCTCGAAGAAGCCGGCGGCACTTTCACGGATTGGCGCGGGCAGCGGACAATTCGCGGCGGTCATGCCGTCTCAACCAACGGGGCAGTCTTCAAGCAGGTATTTGAAATCATTGAGGAGAAATCCCGGCCAGACACTGTGTAGTGTCATACTGCATCACGTGGCAACTCCTCAATCGCGTCCCGTGTCAAATTGGGACTCACGTGGCCGGCCTTAACGATTCGGGTTTATTTGACTCGTTCTGCCGCTCGCTAAGCGCCCAGCTTTTGACCCTCTTCCAAGCTAAAGCTAAATATAT
>JBOGOY010000101.1:0-8971 GCA_050748185.1 Pyrinomonadaceae bacterium | reverse complement strand
GGCAACAGCAGCGACGCCGACGGCGACACCAGCGCCGCCGGCAACCGCATCTGCGAACGCGGAGCCGCGAAGCGATGCCGCGTCCTCCTCGCAGTCGGTAGATATAAATGCTGGCCCGGCTGTCCGGCGTCTGCGCCCGTCGATGTATCTCGACTTCGCCTATCTGGTGTACAACGCCAAACTCGACAAGCGAACCGGTCTGCCGCAACTCTCCGCGCAGACGCGCCTCTTCCGCGACGGGCAGCCCGTCTACACGGGCATCCCGCACCCGCTCGCCCTCAAACAACAACCTGACATGAAACGCCTCAGTGTCGCCGGCCGATTGCGGCTCGGGTCCAATCTCGTCCCCGGCGACTACGTCCTTCAGGTCATCATTACCGACCAACTCCGCGACGGCAAACAGCGTGTTAAGTCACAGTGGATAGATTTTGAAATCATGACAGGTGACAAGTGACGGGTGACAAGTAAATACTCAAAAGTGACAGATCAACGGTGACAGGTGACAGGAGGTGTCGGTTTGTGCGCGAGGTGGAGCCAACGCTCCGAGTCACACGGGTGCGGCCCGAAAGTTTTAGATGCCGATGTTACGCCCGCGATTTTCGTCGCTTCTTGTCACCTGTCACTTTTGAGTAAATAAGGTTTTCATCCTGTCACCCATCACCTGTTACCTGTCACTCGCTTATGAAATCAATCATTGTCGGCACCGCCGGGCACATCGATCACGGGAAGACCAGCTTGGTGCGCGCGCTGACGGGCGTGGACGCGGATCGCCTGCCCGAAGAAAAGCGGCGCGGCATCACGATCGATCTCGGTTTCGCGGAACTCGATCTCGGCGATGGCATGCGTGTCGGGTTCGTGGACGTGCCGGGCCACGAGCGCTTCGTGCGGAACATGCTCGCGGGCGCGCACGGTCTGGACGCCGTTGCGCTCGTCGTCGCGGCGGACGAGGGCGTGATGCCGCAGACGCGCGAGCACTTCGACATCTGCCGGCTGCTCGGCGTCGGCGCGGGTCTCGTCGTTCTGACTAAACTCGACGCCGTTGACGAAGAACTGCTCGAACTCGTGCGACTTGATGTCGGGGAACTCGTGGCCGGATCGTTTTTGGCCGATGCCCCGGTCGTCGCCGTCAGTTCGCGCACCGGCGAAGGACTGGACCAGTTGAAGGAACGCCTGCACGAGATCGCTCTCACCGCGCCGGCCCGTTCAAGCCAGACGGTGGCGCGGCTGCCCGTCGATCGGGCTTTCGCGATGCGCGGCTTCGGCGCGGTGGTGACGGGCACGCTCGTCGCGGGCGAGGTCCGCGAAGGCGAAGAGATGGAGTTGCTGCCTGCGGGCCGCCGCGTCCGAGTGCGGGGCGTGCAGGTCCACGGGCGCGCGGTCGGTACGGCCGAGGCCGGGCAGCGGACGGCGATCAACCTCGGCGGCGTGGAGACCGGTCAGATCGAGCGCGGGATGGTGCTCGCGCCGGCGGGTCGGCTCGTCGCGACGCAGATCGCAGACACGCGCGTCGATGTGCTGCCGGCTGCGCCGCGGCCTCTGCGGACCCGCGCCCGTGTGCGCGTTCATCATGGCGCGGCCGAGGTGTTGGCGCGGGTGCAAGTTTTGGAAGAGTCGGGTGAGATCGCGCCGGGGGCGGGCGGGCTGGTCCAGTTGCGTCTGGAATCGCCGCTCGCGGCCCTGCCCACAGAGCGTTTCATCCTCAGATCGTATTCGCCGCAGCGGACGATCGGGGGCGGGCTCATCCTCGACGCGCACGCCGTCAAACACCGCGGGCGCGAGCAGCGCGAAGTACAGCGCACGCGCCTGCTGCGCCTGATGGAGGCCGACGACGCCGGGCGCGTGTCTGTTTTTGTCGAAGCGGCCGGCGAGCGCGGCCTGCGCCACGCCGAGTTGGCGGCACGCACGGGCTGGCGCGACGAGGCG
Source organism: Pyrinomonadaceae bacterium (assembly GCA_050748185.1). Classification (GTDB taxonomy): domain Bacteria; phylum Acidobacteriota; class Blastocatellia; order Pyrinomonadales; family Pyrinomonadaceae; genus JACCRA01. Next base: position 7,048 of record JBOGOY010000101.1, on the reverse strand, counting down.
CTCGGCCGCGCGCTCGCGGAGGTCAGTGCGCGCGGCAACGTGATCGAGGCCGAGGGCGTGTACGTCAGTCGCGAGATGGCCGCGCGCCTCAGCCAATCAGCCGCCGCCGAGGTCGAGGCTTTCCACCTGCGCGAGCCGCTGGCGCGCGGCCTCGCGCGCGAGACTCTGCGCGAGCGCGTCTTTGCGCGGGCCGCGCCGGAAGTCTTTCGCACCGTGCTGGCCGCGGCCGAAGCCGCCGGGTCACTGATGTCCGAGCGCGACGTGGTGCGCGCGGCGGGTCACAGCCTCGAACTCTCCGCGCCGGACGCCGAACTGCGCGATCGTTTAGAACGACTCTACCGCGAGGCCGCGCTCGAAGCGCCGACGATCGAGGAGGCGCTGGCGCGCGCCGCGGAAGGTGTGCCCGGCGTCGGCCGCGAGCACGCGCGTAAAATCTTTCAACTTCACGTCGCTGGCGGCGCGCTCGTCCGCGTCACGCCCGAGTTCTATTTCCACCGCGACACGCTCGCCAAACTAATCGGGGATCTGCGCCGATACGCCGACGCGGGCGCGCCCGATCGCCTGATCGACGTGGCGGCGTTCAAAGGCCTCGCCGGGGTTTCACGCAAGTATGCTATCCCGCTTCTTGAGTATTTTGACCGCGAGCGCGTGACGCGCCGGGCCGGGGATCGGCGGCTCATTCTCTGACGGGCGTGAAAACCGTCTTGATTCTGGCGCAAGGCGGCGTTAACATACGCGCCTGAAGGTACGAGCCTGTGGTCTTGCTGAAACGTAACAACCCCACAAGTTCCGAAGGGTTTCGCTGAAGCGCAAGTTGTTGGCTGTCGTTTACCCTTGGGCATCATTCTCAACTCGCGACAAACGCCGGAGGTTCAGCATGAAGATCATTGACATTCTCTACTGGGTGGTTGGATTGATCGCGGCGGCTTTCGCGATCTACCAGTTCTACCTGTTTGTCAGTTCGCCCGGCCCGCAGGGCACGACCAGTCATTTGGTGTGGGCGATCGCCGCGGCGGTGGTGGCGCTGGTCTGCGGGGTGGCCTACTTCCTGCGCCACGTCAACAAGGAGGAAGAAATTCACATCACGCAGTAAACGGGCGGGGCGGGAGTGGCCGCAGGAAGTCGCTCACCCGGCCGGCCTGTGAGTGCGTGTGTCAGCTATCCCCGGGCTCGGGCGCGCGCCGGACAAGTGCGCTCGGTCGTGGCGGCCCACGCCCTTCGCCTCAGAATTATTCAACCACCCGCCCGCGCCCGTTCCGCCTGAGTGAGACGGAAGGCGCGGGCGGCTCTTTGTCTGTGCGGTTTCGGCGTAAACGCGACCGAGGAAGGAAACTTAAGGTTTGATGCTGATTCTCCCGACCATTCTCGTCGCGCAGGCCATCGTCGCGCAGGCGCCGGGGTCGCCGCGTTTTGGGGCGGCGGCGGCCCTCGTCTTTCTCGCGCTGATGGTGTGCGGCATTCTCGGCTGGCTGGCCGCCGCCGTGCTCGGCTTTTCGCGGGCGCATACGTTCGGCCCCGCCGCGCGCTGGTTCGCCTTTTCCGCCGTCTGCCTGTTGCTTTTTCACCTCCACATCATTGCCTTTGCGCTCTACGGTTCGGTGGAGACAGACTTGGACCGGGCTCTCAATGTCGGAGCGTTCACACTGCTGTGGGTCGCGCTCGGAGCCGTCTGCGCGATCGTCGGCTTCACGCGCCTCAAGGGCGGCCCGCGGCCGCGAAACGGCGGTAATGTAGTGATGAGTGACGAGTGACGAGTGGCGAGCAAAACCTTGTCAGGGGTCTGTGGCGAAACCCTCGCTTTTATTCTTAACTGCTGGCTCAGGTTACGCTGCGACGGCTCTGGAAGAGCACGTCAACTCGGCCTGCGTGAGCAGGCGACAGCGTAGAGCCTCGCACGAGAGCGCAGCGAAGTGCGAGGGCAAATGAAGAGAGAATTTGGAGTCCACGAGAGCGGACGGGAGATGGTTGCCAGCACCGCTAGGTCTGCCGTCCGCTCTCGCGGACTCCGAACGTTGCTGGCGGCGCTGATCCCCACGTTCCGCTCTCGCTCCGCGCGGGGCTACATGCTCCCGTCCGCTCGCGCGGACTCATCGAGTTATTCGTTCATCCTCACGATTGCGTTATATGCACTGCTGATTTAGCTTATCACCCGTCACTCGTCATTGTTTTTAAGCTGTTTTAATGAAGAGGAAATGGAAAGACGTTGAAAGCATTCTTCGGTTACGTCGCGCTCGCGCTCGCGCTCGGCGCGGCGATTTTTTTCACGGTGAGCGCGCCCGCGGCCAAGCTCAAAGCCGTCCCACGCAACTTCGTCGCCGCCAACGGTACGCGCTTCGTAGTGGATGGTCGCCCGTTCCGCTTCGTCGGCGCGAACGTCTCCGTGATGTACCGCGACGAAGATCGCGCGCGGATGCCCGAGACGCTCTATCAGGCGGCACGCGCCGGCATCAAGGTCGTCCGCGTCTGGGCGCACGGCGAGGGAACCGAGACGGACGGCGTGCTCTCGGTGGGTGGCGACCGCGCCGACTGGCCCCGCCTTCACCCGTTCCGCCGCGCCCCGGACGACTGGAACGAGGAGGCTTTCGCACACCTCGATCGCGTCATCGCCGAAGCCGGCCGGAACAACCTGAAAGTGCAACTCTGTCTCGTCAACTGGTGGCGCGACACCGGCGGCGTCACGCAGTATCTGCGCTGGGCCGGCGTCGCGGACGCGGCCGACGAGCGGCAGCCCTTTGGTATTAACGTCGAGCGCGCCGTGCTCTTTTACACCAACGAAGAGACGCGGCGGCTCTTTCGCCAACACGTCGAAAAGATCGTCACGCGCCGCAACAGCGTGACCGGCACGCTCTACCGAGACGACCCGACCATCTTCGCCTACGAGTTGATGAATGAAGCGCAGGCCCCGACGGGCCGCTGGCACGAGCGCCGCCAGTGGGTCGCGGAGATGAGCGCTTACGTCAAGTCTCTGGACCCCCATCACCTCGTCACGCCCGGCACGTGGGGCTACCGCACTGCGTTCGAGCGCCGTCATTGGCTCGCGGAGCAGCGACTCTCGACGGTGGACTACTGCGACGTGCACAACTATCCGAAAGACGACCTCGACAGCTTCGTGGATTCGGGCGAGTCGCTCCTGGAATTCGTCACCAACCGCGCGGCCGCCGCGTTTTCGATCAACAAGCCGCTCGTGATGGGCGAGTTTGGAATGAACGCCGACGGTTACAAAGGGATGTCGCAGGCCGACTGGTACCGCGCCTACTTTGAGAGCGCGCTCCAAGCCGGAGCTTCCGGCGCGATGTTCTGGATCGTCACGCCCGATCCGCAGCGCGGTTACGGCGTCACCTACTCAACCCCGCGCGACACCGCTGTGTTCGCCGAGATCGCGCGCGCGTCGGCCGCGTTCGAGCAGCAACGCGCCGCCGATCCGCCCGCGCACGTCCTCGACGCCGGCCAGCACCTCATCCCGCGGCAGTTCGCTTTCACGCGCCCGGTGGATAGCCCCGAGACGAAGCCCAAGATGACCGAGCTTCCAGACAAGACGCTGCTTTATCGGTTCAGCCCCGAGGGGGCCATACGCGGGCGTTTCGAGAAGATGGGCGGCGGCGAAGGGTACGTCTGGGGGGCGGGCGTCGGCCTGTTCGAGTACGTCGTGCCGGGCCGGGCAGACCGGCGCAGGGTTGGCGAGATCGTCGTGCGGGGGCACTTACAACCTGTGCTGCCAGAGGACGCGCGCGGTCGCTACAACAATACGAGCGTCACGCTTTTCATTAACGACGTGAACTGCGGCTCGCGCTTGGTCCCCTTAGTCGAAAAGCCGCAAGTCGTCTTGCAGGAGTGGCGCGTCAAAGACTGGTCCCCCCGCGTCGCCGCCGCGCGGGGCCTGCCCCTGCGCGTCCGCTTCGAGGTCGAGGTCAACTCGGAACATCCTTTCGGGGTCAACATCTCCAACTTTCCCGAAGGCTATCAGGCGGGCGAGACGAAGCCGGTTGAGGTGGAAGTGAGGCGATGAATACGAGTGATGAGTGATGAGCGATGAGTGATGAGTGATGAATAAAAATGTCTGTTCTTTAATTCATCACTCATCGTTCATCATTCATCACTTAATCAGTCGCGCCGCCTCGCGTGCATAGTAAGTGATGATCACGTCCGCGCCGGCGCGGCGGATACTGGTGAGCGTTTCCAACATGACGCGCTGCTCGTCGATCCAGCCGCGGGCGGCAGCGGCCTTGATCATGGCGTACTCGCCAGAGACGTGGTAGGCGGCAAGCGGCAGGTCGAAGCGATCGCGCACGGCCTTGATGATGTCGAGGTAGGCGACTGCCGGCTTGACCATCAGGAAGTCCGTCCCTTCGGCGTAGTCGAGTTCGGCCTCGCGCATCGCCTCGCGGGCGTTCGCGGCGTCCATCTGGTAGGCGCGCCGGTCGCCGAACGCGGGCGCGCTGTCGGCCGCCTCGCGGAACGGCCCGTAGAAGGCCGACGCATACTTGACGGCGTAAGACATAATCGCGACGTGGCTCAGGTCCGCGCCGTCGAGCGCCTCGCGGATCGACGCGACCTGCCCGTCCAGCATCGCCGACGGCGCGACGATGTCCGCGCCCGCCTCGGCTTGGCTGACGGCCGTTTGCGCCAACAGTTCCAGCGACTCGTCGTTTAAGACCTCGCCCTCGCGCACCACGCCGCAGTGCCCGTGCGACGTGTACTCGCACAGACATGTATCCGCGATGATCGCCATCTCCGGCGCGGCGCGGCGCACCGCGCGGATCGCGCGCTGCACGATGCCCTGACGATCGTAAGCGCCGGTCGCCGTCTCGTTCTTCGCTTCGGGCAAGCCGAACAGGATGACCGCCGGGATGCCGAGAGCGAACGCCTCGGCCGCGTCGCGCGCCACTTCGTCCACCGACAAGTTGAACACGCCCGGCATCGAAGAGACCTCGCGCCGCACGCCCTCGCCCGGGCAGGCGAACAGCGGCAACACCAAATCTTCACGCGACAAGCGGGCCTCGCGCACCAGAGCGCGCAACGCCTCTCGCCGCCTCAGTCTCCTCGGACGATGAACTAAATCTGGCATCCTCTTCAGAACTCCTCTAAAGGGTTTCACGCGCGAACGACGGCGATGATACGCGCCCCAAACGCGCACGCGCAAACGGCGGCCTCAGCATGGCCGCCGTTCGCACTGACCTGACTTATTCTCTTCTGCTGTTTGCCTGACGTGGGCCAATGCCCGGACGTTGGCAGGGCGAGGAATAAACCCCGTGGGTGTCCGGCTTGAATGAGCCGGTAGAACGAAGACCATCGGTTGACGGCCGGTTATTTTGAGAGCACTTCTTTGAAAAACTCGACGGCGCGCGGGTCGCCCGATTCGCCGAGTTGGCGGATGGCGGCCTTCCGCACCTGCGGGTTCGGGTGTGACTTGGCGACGTTGATCAGCAGCGGCACGGACTGGTCCGCCGGCTTCTCGCCGATGGCACGCAGCGCCTGCATCTGCACCTCAGTCTGCTCGCTCGGGTTGTTGACGGTGTCGCGCAACATCTCGAAGCTGCGCTGGCCGGCCCTCTCGCCGAGTTGGTGGATGGCTTGGCGGCGGATGTCCGGGTCGCCGCCGGCGGCGCGCGCGATCTCGAACAATTTGTCCTCGGCGCGCTTGTTGTCCATCTCTGACAGGGCGTGGAGGAGCTGCCGGCGCACGTCGGCGCTCGGCTCGCCGTCGAAAATCCTCGTCAGTTCGTCAACCGCCGCGTCGTCCTTTTTTTCGCCGAGCCAGTGAATGGCTTGGCGGCGCGCGTCGGGGCGTTCCTGCCGGTCGCGTGCGACGGCGAGCAGCTTGGTTTGCGCCCGCGGGCTCTTCATCTCGGAGAAGGCGTGCAGGATCTGTCGCTTCACGTCAGAGCTTTGCTCGGCCGCGTAAATCTTCATCAACTCGTCGACGGACGCCTCGGTGTCGCGCTCGCCGAGTTGGTGGATGGCCTGCCGCCTGAGGTCCGGGTGATCGCCGTTGCGTGCGATCTCGATGAGTTTGGCCTCGGCGCGCGGGTGCTTGATTTCGGCGAGGGCGTGGACCACTTGGCGGCGGATGTCGAGGTCGCGTTCGTTGGCGTAGATCTTGATCAAGTCGTCGATCGCCGCGTCGCGTCCGGTGTCGGCAAGTTGGTGAACGGCTTGGCGGCGCGCGTCGCGGTCGGGGTCGGTCTGCGCGACTTTCAGCAGGAAGGCGTAGGCCGCATCTCGATCCCCGTTGTCGGCGACGGCGTGGATGATGCCACGCTTCACCTCGCGGTGCGCGACCGCCGCGTAGAGGCCGAGCAGCGCGTCGAGCGCGCCCTTGTCGCGGCTCGCGCCGATGGCGTGGGCGGCGTGCCGGCGCAGGTGCGGCGGCTCCTGTTCGTTGCGGACGAGTTCGGCGAGGTAGGCCGTCTCACCGCCCGTCTGCCCGATCCAGAAGACGGCGGTCGAGCGCACCTTCTGGTTTTGTGACGCGCGCACGAGAGTTTTCAGGAGGCTGACGACGCGCGCATCGTCGTGCAGGGCGAGGGCGAGTACGGCGTGCTCTTGCAGCAGCCCTTTCTGGTTCGACTCGGCGAAAGCGCGCAGGTAATTAAGGCTCTCTTCGTTGCCGGCGCGCCCGGTCCAATAGACGGGATAGCCGCTGTATTCGCGCTGCCGACGCAGGTTGTAAACCTCGATGCGCGTCACCGGCGCGCCCGCGTTCGGCTCGCGCAGCAGGAAGACGCCGAGGTCGCGTGTCTCGGCGGTCATTCCTTTCGAGGTGCCGACGAAGACGTGCGTGCTGCCGATCGAGTCCATCGTGCCGTTGAATTCGCCGAAGCCCGGATCGACGGCCACGCCGGGCCGCACGTCAAAGGCATAGGCGGTCCAGTAAGGCGTCTGCGGCGACGCGGCGCGCGCCCTACGGGCTGCGGCTTCGAGTTTCGCGGCCAAGTCCGCGCCTTCGACCGCGACGAACTTCGGCGTTTGCAGCGTGGCATCCTGCTGGGCGAGCGGTAAAGGCCCGTCAGACGGCAACTCGGCCACCGCCAGCACCGTCGCGCGTTCG